>NZ_JARESU010000040.1:0-70540 GCF_046027075.1 Paraburkholderia sp. RL18-085-BIA-A
GCGGGCGCCCCCCCCCCCCCCCCCCCCCCCCCCCCCCCACGGCGCCGTTTTCGCGCTTAACTCGCGCTCAAAGGCGTTACATGACCACGACTACAAAGAAAACAGCCGAACGACTGATCAAGAAATATCCGAACCGTCGGCTCTACGATACTGAGACAAGCACGTACATCACGCTGACGGATGTCAAACAGCTCGTACTGGATCAGGAGGATTTCAAGGTCATCGATGCGAAGAGCAACGAGGACCTGACGCGCGCCATCCTGTTGCAGATCATTCTCGAAGAGGAGAGCGGCGGCTTGCCGATGTTCTCGTCGTCGATGCTGTCGCAGATCATCCGTTTCTATGGCCATGCGATGCAGGGCATGATGGGCACCTATCTGGAAAAGAACATCCAGGCTTTCATCGACATTCAGGCGAAGCTCGCCGACCAGTCGAAGAATCTGTATGAAGGCAAGGCGATGAATCCGGAAGTCTGGTCGCAATTCATGAACATGCAGGCCCCGATGATGCAGGGCATGATGACGAGCTATATCGAGCAGTCGAAGAACATGTTCGTGCAGATGCAGGAGCAGATGCAGAACCAGGCGAAGTCGATGTTCGCCACGTTCCCGTTCACGCCCGGCGGGCCGGTCAATGCAGGCAACGCGCCAGCCGTGCCGCAAACGAATCCGGAGCCGGAGAAGAAGTAACTGCGGAACGGCAATAATGGTGCGAGCGGCGGCGCGGGCGCCGTCGTTGCTGTCGTTGCCCCGGCCACGCAGACCGGCTCCGATTGCGCATGACAGCGGCGCGGTTGCGGGCGAGCGGCGCGGACCCGCAGGCGCGCGGCAGCTTCGCTGTTGACATGGCCCGCTGCGCGAGGGAACGTGCGCACGCCTCAGCTCACCTCACCGAAGTTCACCGTCGCCGGCGCGGTACAATCGCGGCTTTCGCGCGCGGAACGGTTTGCGCTACGGCCGGCTTTTCGTGGCGCATGAAAGTCTGTAGTTCCTGCCGCAGCGCTCTCTCCATTGTCGCCATCGTCACCGCTCCACGCCGGACCCACCCTATGCTGCAGATCATCTCCGTTACCACGCCGACCTCTTCAACTTCGAAGGCCGGATGGGTCTTCCTCCCTTGAGCGGCCGATCGCAGAACCGGATTTGCGCATGAGCCGGCTGTTTCTCGCCCCGATGGAAGGGCTTGCGGACTACGTGTTGCGCGACGTGCTGACCAGCACGGGCGGATTCGACGGGTGTGTGTCCGAATTCGTCCGCGTGACGGGTTCGCTGCTGCCCGCGCGTGTCTACGAGCGGGAAGCGCCCGAAGTTCTCGACGCAAGCCGCACTCCCAGCGGTACGCCCATGGTGATCCAACTGCTCGGCAGCGATCCCCAGTGGATGGCGCGCAATGCAAGGTATGTGGCTGCGTTGTCGACGTATGGGGTCGACCTGAACTTCGGCTGTCCCGCCAAGGTCGTCAATCAGCACGGCGGCGGGGCCATGCTGCTGGCCGACCCTGAACAACTGCACCGGATCGTTTCCGAGGTTCGCGCCGCGGTGCCGTCGGGCATCGCCGTGACGGCGAAAATGCGCCTTGGCGTGTCCGACACGTCGCTGGCGATTGATTGTGCGGTGGCGCTCGCGGAAGGCGGCGCGGCCTCGCTCGTCGTGCATGCGCGCACGCGCGATCATGGCTACCGGCCGCCCGCGCACTGGGAGTGGATCGCGCGTATCGACGACGCCGTGGACGTGCCGGTCATCGCAAACGGCGAAGTCTGGAGCGTGGCGGATTGGAAGCGGTGCCGGGCCGTCAGCGGCTGCGCGGACGTGATGATCGGGCGCGGCGCCGTGTCGGATCCGTTCCTCGCGTTGCGAATCCGCGGACTGATGGACCCGACCCCATCTGCCGGCGAATGGCAGCGCGTGCTGCGTCAGATCGCCGGCTACCTGAGGAAATTGCAGGCGCGCGCCTCATCCAGCCACGAGCACGGACGTGTCAAGAAGTGGCTCAGCTATCTGCAGCGGACCTGGCCGCAGGCGGGCGAACTGCATGCGGCGATCCGCCGGGTGCAGGATTCGCACGAAATTTTGCGGGTGATCGAGGCCGCGCTGGCGTCCGGCGAGTCCATCCGAAGCCAGCGATCCGGCGCCGTCGAACAGTTCGATCCGACCGAGGCCGTAGCCGGTTGAAGGCTAAAATTCAAAGACTTACGAGCGGTGGACGTGTCGAACCGCTACAATTCAAAGTTTAACGTCTTCAAGCGGTCACTCATGTCTGTCACCCCCACGATTGCCCCGATTGCCGCGCCGAAGGTCGGCTTCGTTTCGCTCGGCTGCCCGAAAGCCCTGGTCGATTCCGAACAGATCATCACCCAGTTGCGCGCCGAAGGTTACGAAATCTCCGGCACGTACGACGGCGCGGACCTCGTGGTCGTCAACACCTGCGGCTTCATCGACGAAGCCGTGCAGGAGAGCCTCGACGCGATCGGTGAAGCGCTCAACGAGAACGGCAAAGTGATCGTCACCGGCTGCCTCGGCGCGAAGAAGAGCGCGAGCGGCTCGGGGCTGATCGAAGAGGTGCATCCGAAGGTGCTTGCCGTGACCGGCCCGCACGCGTTGGGCGAAGTGATGCAGCACGTGCATTCACACCTGCCGAAGCCACACGATCCGTTTGTCGATCTGGTGCCCGCCGCGGGCGTCAAGCTCACACCGCGCCACTACGCGTACCTGAAGATTTCGGAAGGCTGCAACCACCGCTGCACGTTCTGCATCATCCCGTCGATGCGCGGCGACCTCGTGTCGCGTCCGGTCGCTGAAGTGATGCTCGAAGCGGAAAATCTGTTCAAGTCCGGCGTGAAGGAATTGCTGGTGATCTCGCAGGACACCAGCGCTTACGGCGTCGACGTCAAATATCGCACGGGCTTCTGGAACGGCAAGCCGATCAAGACGCGCATGACCGATCTGGTCGGCGCGCTCGGCGAACTCGCCGCGCAATACGGCGCGTGGGTGCGTTTGCACTATGTGTATCCGTATCCGAGCGTCGACGAAGTGATTCCGATGATGGCCGAAGGCCCGTATAAGGGCCACGTGTTGCCGTACCTCGACGTGCCGTTCCAGCACGCGCATCCCGAAGTGCTCAAGCGCATGAAGCGGCCGGCCAACGCGGAGAAGGTGATGGAGCGCGTGAAGGCATGGCGCGAGATGTGCCCGGACCTGACGATCCGCAGCACGTTCATAGCCGGCTTCCCGGGCGAGACCGAAGAGCAGTTCCAGACGCTGCTCGATTTCATCCGCGAGGCGGAGCTGGATCGGGTTGGCTGCTTCGCATACTCGCCGGTCGAAGGCGCGAGCGCCAACGAACTCGACGGCGCGCTGCCCGATGAAGTGCGCGAAGAGCGTCGCGCCCGCTTCATGGAAGTGGCCGAGGAAGTGTCGGCCAAGCGGATCGCGAAGAAGGTCGGCAAGACGCTGAAGGTGCTGGTCGACGAGATCAATGCCGACGGCGGCATTGGCCGCACGGCGGCGGATGCGCCGGAGATCGACGGCGTCGTGTATGTCGCGCCGGCCACCAAGGCGTCCAGGCGCTATAAGGTCGGCGATTTCGTGTCGGTGAAGATCACCGGCGCCGACGGCCACGACCTGTGGGGCGAGGTCTGAGCGATGACCATCAACGTGGCAGTCACGCCTGAAGGCCGCTCCGCACAAGGCGCCCCCGCGGCGATCCTCGCGCTCGGCGAGGCGATGATCGAATTCAATCAGTCCGCGAAAGATCAGCCGAACTACCTGCAAGGCTTCGGCGGCGACACGTCGAACTTCTGCATCGCGGCGGCACGGCAGGGCGCGCGGACCGGCTTCGTGTCGGCGGTCGGCGCGGATCATTTCGGCCGCCTGCTGATCGATCTGTGGGAACGCGAGCTGGTGGATACGTCGCTCGTGCGCGTCAATCCGCATGCGTCCACCGGCGTCTATTTCGTTTCGCATGGTCCCAACGGCCACGCGTTCGACTATCTGCGCGCCGGCTCGGCGGCGAGCCGCTATGCGTCGCACGATCTGCCGCTCGACGCGATCGCCGCGGCCAAGGTCGTCCATCTGTCCGGGATCAGCCTCGCGATCAGCCTGAGCGCCTGCGACGCCGCGCTCGAAGCGATCGCGCATGCGCGCTGCAACGGCGTGCGCGTCAGCTTCGACACCAACCTGCGCCTGAAGCTGTGGCCGCTCGCGCGGGCCCGCGCGGTGATGCTCGAAGCGATCCGCCAGACCGACATCTGCCTGCCGAGCTGGGACGACGTCACCGAACTCACCGGCCTGACCGGCCGTGACGAGATCGTCGATTTCCTGCTGTCACACGGTCCGCGCGTGGTGGCGCTGAAGCTCGGCAAGGAGGGCTCGTACATCGCGACGCCCGACGAGCGGCGCGTCTTGCCGGGCCACGCCGTCAATGCGGTCGATGCGACCGGCGCGGGCGACTGCTTCGGCGGCGCATTCATCGCGCGTATTGTCGCGGGCGACGATCCCTTTGCGGCGGCGCGTTACGCGAACGTCGCCGCGGCGCTGTCTACTCAAGGCTACGGCGCGGTGGCGCCGATTCCCTCGCGCGCGACCGTCGAACAGCTGCTCGCGGGCTGAACGCCACGCCCCACGACGCGCGGCCCGCCGAGGTAAGATCATCCTGGCGATTTTCAGAGACTGGAAGAGGAGCGAGCGATGCAACGGGACGTAGTGGTGGTAAGCGGTGTGCGGACGGCAATCGGCGGATTCGGCGGCAGTCTGAAGGACTTTGCGCCGACCGATCTCGGCGCGCGCGTGGTGCGCGAAGCGCTGGCCCGCGCCAGCGTGTCGGGCGACGAAGTCGGTCACGTCGTGTTCGGCAACGTGGTGCATACCGAGCCGAAAGACATGTATCTGGCGCGCGTGGCCGCGATCGACGGCGGCGTCGCGCAGCACACGCCCGCGTTGACCGTGAACCGGTTGTGCGGCTCGGGCCTGCAGGCGATCGTGTCGGCTGCGCAAAGCATCCTGCTCGGCGACGCCGACATCGCGATCGGCGGCGGCGCGGAAAACATGAGCCGCGCACCTTACTCGATGCCCGCCGCGCGCTTCGGTCAGCGCATGGGCGACGCGCGCCTCGTCGACATGATGGTGGGCGCGCTGAACGACCCGTTCCAGTCGATCCACATGGGCGTGACCGCCGAAAACGTCGCGCGCAAATACGACATCTCGCGCGAAGCGCAGGACGCGCTTGCGCTCGAATCGCATCGTCGCGCGGCTCACGCGATCACGAGCGGCTACTTCAAGGAACAGATCCTGCCGATCAAGATCGCGTCGAAGAAAGGCGAGGTCGTGTTCGACACCGACGAGCACGCGCGCATGAACGCATCGGCGGAAGACTTCTCGAAGCTCAAGCCGGTGTTCGCGAAGGAAAACGGCACGGTGACGGCTGGCAATGCGTCGGGCATCAACGACGCCGCCGCCGCGCTCGTGCTGATGGAGCGCAGCGTTGCCGAAAAGCGCGGCGTGAAGCCGCTGGCGCGGCTGGTGTCGTACGCGCATGCCGGCGTCGATCCGGCGTACATGGGCATCGGTCCCGTGCCCGCGACCCGCAAGGCGCTCGAGCGGGCCGGCCTGACGGTGGCCGACCTCGACGTGATCGAGGCGAACGAGGCGTTCGCCGCGCAGGCGTGCGCCGTTAGCAAGGAGCTGGGCTTCGATCCGGCGAAGGTGAATCCGAACGGCTCGGGCATTTCGCTCGGCCACCCGATCGGCGCGACCGGCGCGTTGATTACCGTCAAGGCGCTGTACGAATTGCAGCGGATCGGCGGGCGCTACGCGCTGGTCACGATGTGCATCGGCGGCGGGCAGGGCATTGCGGCGATCTTCGAGCGGGTCTGACGCTCGGGGTGAACCCGGGACGAACTCAGGGTGAGCCGCCAGTAAGCATGTATCAGGCAATAAGGAAGGAACGGATGCGGGAATCGAAAGCGATGAAGGACGCGGTGAAAGATACGCTGAAGCACCCGGCGGCGCGGCGCGGTTGGGCAATCATCGGCGCGGCCGCGTTGCTGTGTGCCGGCACGGCGGCATTGATGCCGGCGCCGGCCTGGGCCGAAAGCGACGCGGTCAAGGAACTGGCGGCGCCCCCGCCGATCCAGTTGCCGCTCAAGCCGAGCCCCGAGTTCGCGAAATTCCCGCGCTACGCGGGCATGCTGGGCAAGCGTCAGATCGTGCTGCGTCTCGGCGCGAAAACCGACGATCCGTCCGGCGTGCACGGCGAGTATCAGTTCACCGACAACGGCGAAGTGATCCTGATTGCAGGCGACCGGGATGGCGATACGCTCGAAGTCGAGGAGTCGAACGACGGCACCCACATCACCGGCAACTGGGTCGGCAAGTTAGCGGCGGACGGCTCGGTTGCGGGCGACCGGATGAACGTCGACGATTCCGATCCGCAGCCGTTCGACCTGAAGCCGCTCGCGGCGGGACAGGCGGTGCCGGCGCCCGGTGCGCCGGCGGTCGCACAGGCCACCCCGGCCACCCCGGCGTCACCAGCAGCCGGAGCGACGCCGCAAAACTCGGCAAGCGGCCGCGCCGCTGTGCCGGCTCCGGCCGGCGCGCATCCGGTGGGCGGCGTCAGCAACCTGCAAACCGGCGAGTGAAGCCGCTGCCACGCGAGCTGGCCGGCTCGCGCGCCGTCCGGCCGGTGCGATCCAGCTTGACTCGTCTACTCTTGCGTAAGCGATGCGCGTGCCGAAACCGCGTGGCCGCCGCTTTCGTTTCGCTTCTGTCAGTTCCTGTCTGCTTTCACAGAACATCATCATGACCCAATCCAAACTCAAACGCGCTCTGCAAACCCGCACCGTGCGCGCAGACGACCAGATCACGCCGGGCTTCGAGTCGTTCTCGACGCCGGTCACGCGCGCGTCGACGGTCGTGTTCCCCGATCTTGCGACCATGCGCGCGCTCGACTGGAAAAACGACGCGCAATGGCGTTACGGCCTGCACGCCACGCCGACCTCGCTCGCGCTGGCGCAGCGCCTTGCCGCCATCGAGGGCGGTAATCACGCGTTGTTGCAGCCGTCGGGACTGTCGTCGATTTCGAACGTGTACTTCGGCCTGGTCAAGGCAGGCGACGACGTGCTGATTCCCGATAACGTGTACTCGCCGAACCGCGATCATGGCGACTGGCTGGCGCGCGATTTCGGCGTCACGGTGCGCTATTACGATCCGATGATCGGCGCGGGCATCGCCGATCTGATCCAGCCGAACACGCGCCTCATCTGGATCGAAGCGCCCGGCTCGGTGACGATGGAAGTGGCCGACGTGCCCGCCATCACGGCGGCGGCGCGCGCGCACAAGGTCGTCACGGCGATCGACAACACGTGGTCCGCGGGGCTCGCGTTCCGGCCGTTCGACCACGGCGTCGACATCTCGGTGCAGGCGCTGACCAAGTATCAGTCGGGCGGCGGCGACGTGCTGATGGGCGCGACCATCACGGTCGACCGCGAACTGCATCTGAAGCTGAAAGCGGCGCGCATGCGTATGGGGATCGGCGTTTCTTCGGACGACTGCTCGCTGATTCTGCGCAGTCTGCCTTCCATGCAGCTGCGTTTCGCCCAGCACGACCGCGCGGCGCTCGGATTGGCCACGTGGCTGAAGAGCCGTGCGGAAATCGCCGCGGTGTTGCACCCGGCAATCGCCGACTGTCCGGGCCACGAGTTTTTCAAGCGCGACTTTACGGGGGCGGGCGGGCTGTTTTCGGTCGTGTTCGACGGCCGCTACAGCGCGGCGCAAATCGACACGTTCTGCGAGTCGCTCGAACTCTTTTCGATCGGCTGGAGCTGGGGCGGCGCGCACAGCCTCGTGATGCCGTACGACGTGGCGTCGATGCGCACCGCGGGGCAGTGGCCGCATCGCGGCACGCTGGTGCGGTTCTATATCGGCCTCGAAGAAGAGGCGGATCTGCGCGCGGATATCGAGCACAGCCTCGCCGCGCTCGCCTGAACGTCTGAGCCCCATCCGTTACGACGCTGAGCCGGCCCATCGGGATATGTTCCCGGTGGGCTTTTTTTTGTCCAGATAGCCAGTAAGCCTAACCATTCGGCTAATGGCCGAAGCCGGATCTCGACGCTACGATGGTGCGCATTCCGCCTCAGGGCTGCCGCACGAAGGTGAGCTTCGATGAATCTTTTCTTCTGGATGTTGCTGAATCTCGGCGTGCCGATTATCGGCCCGATCTTCACGCTTGCGCTCGTCGCACCTGCGCACGGCTGGCGCGTCGCGAAGGCGTTGATCGCCGCGTCGGTGAAAGACGGTCAGCTGTTCTGGTGTGCCAGCGGGCTGTGCGCTTGCGCCGCTTATGAAGTGCTGGCGGCGTTGGAGCGGGGCGGTCGCGAGGTGCCGATCCTCGCCCTTTGCATGGTTGGACTATGCATCATGGGGTTCGTCTGTTCCGTCCTCGTGATGTTGGGATCGGTGAACGCTTATCGCGATCGGATGGACAAAGGCGCTCGCGAGGGGAGCCCGCCAGTCATCGTCTATGCGTTCTCGCGTATCGAAGTAAGCTTGTCTGTTTTGCTTACGCTCGTTGCCGCCACTCTGTTTGCAATCCTACACGTGCACTTTTCCTGATTTATTGGATAGTGCCGCATTTATACTGGTCTTTTCAAAGGAGGCGTTGATGAAAAAGTTATCCCTCTATCTGGCATCCGACGAAATCTACCCGCGTGTTTTGAAGTGGTCCGGCATTGTCGTAAGTGTCTATGCAATTTTCCTGTTTGTAGTCATCCTGATAGACGGTCTAAATAGATAACGCGTCGCCGGCGTCGGGCCGCCGCTTAAGCGGTCCCAAGCATCAACAGACATTACCCGGGCGCCACCTCACGCATCATTCGGGCTTCGCGCCGGCATCAGAACAACCGCAGCAAGCCGTCCAGTCCAACGTGGTTGAACGCCACGCTGGCCGCTTGGCGCACCACCGGCTTCGCGCGGAATGCAACGGAGAGTCCCGCCGCGGCCATCATCTTCAGGTCGTTCGAGCCGTCGCCCATTGCAATCGCGCGAGTCGGTTCAATACCGAGCGTGGCGCATGTTTCGCGCAGCGTGCGCGCTTTTACGTCCGCGTTGACGATCTCGCCGATCACGTTGCCGGTCAGCTTGCCATCCACGATTTCAAGCGTGTTCGCGCGCGTGAAATCAAGACCCAGGCGTGCCTTCAGCTTTTCGGTAAAGAACGCGAATCCGCCCGACACCAGCAGCGTCTTCAATCCTGCGTCTTTCGCGCCGGCCAGCATCCGTTCCGCGCCCGGTGATAGTTGCAGCCGCTCGTCGTAAACGCGTTCGAGCGCGCTTGCGTCAAGACCCTTGAGCAGCGCCACGCGGCGCGTCAGGCTTTCGTTGAAGTCCTTGATCTCGCCGCGCATCGCCGCTTCGGTGATCGCGGCCACTTCCGCTTTCAGCCCGCAGAAGTCGGCTATCTCGTCGATGCATTCGATCGTGATCAGCGTCGAATCCATGTCCATCGCGACGAGGCCGAAGTCACGCAGCTGCCGCCCGGGCTCGATGAACGCGTAGTCCAGTTGGTGAGTGCCGCAATAGACCTCGAGGTCGGCGCGCTGTGCGAGGTTCGCGTCGGCGATACGCAGCGCATGCGTGTCGATCATGGTGGCGTGCGAACCGCGTGAGAGCGCGACGAGCGTTTTGTGGTGGTCGGCGCTAAGGGGCGCGGGACTTTGAATGACGAGGTTCATGGACGACGCAGTAACGCTGGAAAGATGAAGCGCGCGGCGCGCGCGGAAAATGCCGCTATTGTATCGGTTCTGCGCGACGCGCCGCCGCGCACGGCCGCGCTGCGAGCTGTTGCGCGCGAGCGTACCGTGCAATCCTGCAAGGCCCGGTTCATACTGGCGCTTCCAACCGCGCCTCGTAGCCGCTGCGCTTTCTGATCGCCTCACGCGCAACGCACGGCGTGTCTGACAGGAAGCGCATCGCACAAGCAGCAACGCCGCGCACGAGGCGCATACAAGCACATACAAGCGCGCACCGAACGCGCACCCGAATGGAGACACGCATGACCCCGGCGACCGCCAGCGACGCATCCCTGCTTGCACGTGACTTCGATCTGCGGCACCTGAGCCCCGCGTTCTACGCCGATCCGTATCCTGTCTACCATGCGCTGCGCGCTCACGAGCCCGTCAAGCGCATGCCCGACGGCTCACTGTTTTTGACCCGCTATCGCGACGTGCAGGCAGTCTATCGCGACCCGAAAGCCTTCAGCTCTGACAAGACCGTCGAATTCAAGCCGAAATACGGCGACTCGCCGCTCTACGCGCATCACACGACCAGTCTGGTATTCAACGATCCGCCGCGCCACACGAGGGTGCGCAAACTGATCGCCGGTGCGCTCACGGCGCGAGCCATTTCGGCGATGGAACCGGGTCTGGTGCGCCTCGTCGACGGCCTGCTCGATGCGGCCGCCGGGCGCGGCCGCATCGACCTGATCGGCGAATTCGCGGCGGCGATTCCAGTCGAGATCATCGGCAATCTGCTCGACGTGCCGCACGACGAGCGCGAGCCGCTGCGCGACTGGTCGCTCGCGATACTCGGCGCGCTCGAGCCGTCGCTGACCGACGCGCAACTCGAACGCGGCAATCGCGCGGTCAGCGAATTCATCGACTATCTGCGCGGTCTGGTCGCGCGACGTCGCCGCCAGCCCGGCGACCCGCAGCACGACGTGCTGACGCGGCTCATCCAGGGCGAGGAAGGGGGCGAGCAATTGTCGGAAGCGGAGCTGTTGCAAAACTGCATTTTCATTCTGAACGCCGGGCACGAGACGACCACCAACCTGATCGGCAACGGCCTCGTCACGCTCGCTGGCTGGCCCGAGCAGCGCGCCGCGTTGCTGCGCGAGCCGTCGCTGATCGAGTCGGCGGTCGAGGAGTGTTTGCGCTTCGAGAGCTCGAACCAGCTCGGCAATCGCATGGCGACCGTCGACATCGAGATCGGCGGCGTCGCGATCGCGCGCGGCACGCCGGTTACGCTGTGCATCGGCGCGGCCAATCGCGACCCGGAACAATTTCCGGAGCCGGACCGCTTCGATATTCGCCGCACGCCGAACCGGCATCTCGCGTTCGGCTTCGGCATTCATCAGTGCGCGGGGCTGTCGCTCGCGCGGCTCGAAGCGCGTATCGCGATCGGTCGCTTCGTGCAGCGCTTTCCGGTTTATCGCCTCGATGGCGAGCCGACGCGCGGCGGACGGGTGCGTTTTCGCGGCTTCGCGGCGGTGCCGGTCGAACTGGAGCCGCTGCCCGGGCAAGCGGGATAGCAAGCCGCTTGTGTCGCACGCCGTAGCTTTTGCCGGCCTGTCGCAAGACTTACAGCCCTGGCCGTTGGCCGCCCGCACCGCGCCACGCGCCGGCTCAGGCCTGAAAGCCGTGGCACGCTTGCTGCTTCGTTTCAGGTCTCAGCATCAGGTCTCAGGCCCATGGGAGCGCACGATGGCACGCATGATCTGGAAAGGCGCGATCAGCTTCGGGCTCGTCCATGTACCGGTGCAGTTGTATCCGGCGACGCAGTCGGAGAAAGTCGGTTTCAATCTGCTCGACAAACGCACGATCGATCCGATCGGCTACAAGCAGATCAACAAGCGCACCGGCAAGGATGTGACGCGCGAGCACATCGTGCGCGGGTTCGAGTATGAGAAGGACAAGTACGTGGTGCTCTCGGACGACGAGATCCGCGCGGCAAATCCAGAATCGACGCAGACGGTCGACATCCTCGCGTTCGTCGACGCGCCCGACATCTCGTTTCTCTATCTCGACACGCCGTACTTCCTGACGCCCGACCGCAAGGGCGACAAGGTGTACGCGCTGCTGCGCGAAGCGATGAAGGCGTCGGGCAAGGTCGGCGTCGCGAGCGTCGTCTTGCACAACAAGCAACATCTGGCCGCGCTGATTCCGGTCGGCCCGGTGCTGGCGCTGAACACGCTGCGCTGGGCCGCCGAGGTGCGCGACTTCGACGAATTCAAGCTGCCGCCCGAAGGCATGAAGGCCGCCGGCGTGTCCACGCGCGAACTCGACATGGCGAAAAAGCTGATCGACGACATGAGCGATACGTGGGACCCGTCGCAGTATCACGACACGTTCCGCGACGACATCATGGCGCTCGTCGATCGCAAGATTCGCGCGGGCAAGACCGAGGAGATCACCGAGGTCGAAGCGCCGCACGAGTCGCGTCAATCGGCCGACATTCTCGACCTGTCCGATCTGCTCAAGCGCAGCCTGGGCCGGGGCAAGGGCAAGCAGTCGGCCGGCGACCGCAAGCGGGCCGCTGACGATGACGACGAGAGCGACGCCGAGGCCGAAAGCGGGACTTCGACGCCGGCCCGCAAAAAGACTCGCGCCACGAGTGCGGGAAGTACGGCGCGCGGCCGTGCCGCGACGAAAACCGCGGCTAAAAGCGCTGCGACGCCCGCGGCCCGCAAGCGGCGCGCGGCGGCCTGAGCGCACGGCTGATCGGAAGCGCCGCGCCCATCCATTCGCGACGATGTCACCGCCATGAACGAGCGACTCGATCTCTACCATCGCAAGCGCCGCTTCGACGAAACGCCGGAGCCTTCCGGCGTTCACGCGGCTCGCAAGCGCGCCGCCCGGAAAGCGGCGCCGCGCGCAGCGGACCACGCGCTTTCGTACGTGATTCAGGAGCATGACGCGCGGCGCCTGCATTACGACTTCCGGCTCGAACTGAACGGCGCGCTGCTGTCGTGGGCGGTGCCGAAGGGGCCGAGCCTCGACCCGTCGGTGAAACGACTGGCGGTGCATGTCGAAGATCACCCGGTCGAATATGGATCGTTCGAAGGAGAGATTCCGCCCGGCAATTACGGGGCGGGCACCGTGATCGTGTGGGATCGCGGCACGTGGGAGCCGGTCGGCAGCGTCGACGACGCGGCGCGTTCCTACGCGGCCGGCAAGCTCAAGTTCAGGCTTCACGGCGAGAAGTTGCGCGGCGGCTGGACGCTGGTGCGCAGTCACATGCGCGGCAGCGGCGACAAGGAGCAATGGCTGTTGATCAAGGAGCGTGACGACGAGGCGCGCGACGAGAGCGAGTACGACGTGCTGAAAGAGCAGCCGGGGAGCGTGCTGGGCGAGGGCGCGTCGGCAGGCGGGGGCACGAACGCAGCGGGTGCGGCGAGCGCGAAAGGGCCAGGTAAAACCGCGAGCAAAGTGGCAGGCAAGAGCGCAAGCAAAACCTCGGCGAACCTTAAAGCCACCGCCGCTTCAAACGCATCCACCACGGCCCCGAAAGGCGCCAGCAAGCGCGGCGCATCGAGCGCTTCGTCACGCCGGGCCGACCCGAAGCGCCCCGATATCGTCGCCACACGCACCACGCAGTCGCTGCGCGAGCTGGCCGCGTCGCCGTCGATCGAAGGCGCTGTCAAAGCCCGTCTGCCCGCCAGCTTCAAGCCTCAACTGGCGACCCTCGTCGACGCCCCGCCGCCCGGCGGCGACTGGCTGTACGAAATCAAGTTCGATGGCTACCGGGTGCTGGCCCGTATCGACCGGTCGGCCAAAGGCCGCGCCGTCAAGGTGTTTACGCGCGCCGGCAACGACTGGACCGCGAAATTCAGCAAGCAGGTCGAAGCATTCGATCAGCTTGCCCTCGATAGCGCATGGCTCGACGGCGAAGCGGTCGTGCTCGACGAACGTGGCGTGCCGGGTTTCCAGGCGCTGCAAAACGCCTTCGACTCGAACCGCCCGCAGGACATCGTCATCTATCTGTTCGACGTTCCTTTTTTGAACGGCTATGACTTGCGCGGCGTGCCGCTCGAACAGCGCCGCGCGATTCTGCGTGCGCTGATGGAAGGCTTCGACGACCGCGTGCTGCGCTTCTCGAACGACTTCGATTTCAGCGTCGACGAGCTGCTCAAAAGCGCCTGCGACATGGCGCTCGAAGGGATCATCGGCAAGCGGCGCGATAGCGGCTACCTGTCGGGGCGCTCGCAGACGTGGATCAAGCTGAAATTCCGGCGGCGCCAGGAGTTCGTGATCGGCGGCTATTCGGAGCCGAGCGGCAGTCGCGCGGCGTTCGGTGCGCTGCTGCTCGGCGTCTACGATGGCGAAGGCAAGCTGCGCTACGCCGGCCGGGTCGGAACGGGTTTCGACGCCGCCTTGCTGCGCTCGGTCAAGAAGGCGCTCGACGCGCATGAGACCTCGCGTATGCCGTTCGCCGGCGCACCACGCGAGCGCAGCCGCACGCCGGTGCATTGGGTGGAACCGGTGCTCGTCGCCGAATGCAACTTCGCCGAATGGACGAGCGACGGGATCGTGCGTCAGGCGTCGTTCGTCAGTCTGCGCGACGACAAGCCGGCGCGTCAGATCGTCAAGGAAGCACCCCGCCAAGGAGCCGACGTGCAACAGCAAACCGACACTGGGTCCGATGCTGCGCCGAAGAAACGCGCGACGTCGAAGACCACGACCGCGAAGACCGCAGCCGCGAAATCCACAGCCGCGAAATCCACAGCCGCGAAATCCACAGCCGCGAAATCCACACCCGCGAAATCCACAGCAAAATCAGCCGCCGCTACCGAAGTCGCCGGCGTGCGGGTGTCTCATCCCGACCGCGTGATCGACAAGAGCACCGGCACGCGCAAAATCGATCTCGTGCAGTACTACGAATCGGTCGCGGACTGGATGCTTCCGCATCTGCAGGACCGGCCGGTGTCGCTGGTGCGCGCACCCGAGGACATCGGCGGCGAGCTGTTCTTCCAGAAGCACAGCCAGAAACTGTCGATTCCCAACGTCACGCAGCATCCGGGTCTCGACGCGGGTCATCCGCCGCTGATCACCGTCGAAACGCTCAAAGCGCTGGTCGGCGCCGCGCAGATGGGCACGGTCGAATTTCACACATGGAATGCGGTCGCGTCGAACATCGAAAAGCCCGATCGCATGGTGTTCGATCTCGATCCCGACGCGTCGCTCGGCTGGGAGCGCATGATCGAAGCCGCGCAACTGACGCGCTCGCTGCTCGAAGAACTCGGCCTCGAATCGTTCTGCAAGACGAGCGGCGGCAAGGGACTGCATGTCGTCGTGCCGCTCGCGAAGCAGGCGGGCTGGGACGAGGTGAAGGACTTCTCGCAGGCTGTCGCGCAGCACATGGCGACGACCCTGCCCAAGTACTTCAGCGCGAAGATGGGCGCGCAGAACCGCAAGCAGAAAATCTTCATCGATTACCTGCGCAACAACCGCGGCTCGAGCACGGTGGCCGCATTTTCGGCGCGCGCGCGGCCGGGCCTGGGCGTGTCGGTGCCGCTTTCGTGGGACGAAGTCGCGTCCACCACGGGCGGCGATCAATGGAACATCGAGAACCTGCACGAGCGCCTCGCCGGTCTGAAGCGCGATCCGTGGGCGGACTATGCGAAGACCCGTCAGCGCATCACGGCCGCGATGAAAAAACGTCTGGACGAAGCGCAATGAGCGCTTGCCGGCCGACCTCACTCAATTGACAAGGAGTACGTCATGAAGACCACACCGCAATCGTCGGATGGCGACAAGCAGGCCGATCCGCATGCGCAAAAGCAGCCACGTTCGTTGCAGGAAGCCGCCGCGCCGCTGCCGCATGAAGCCGACCAGAATCCGGAGTCGCAGCACGAGGACGCGCCGCGCCATGTCGGCAAGCAGGCGCACCGCGACCTTGAGCGCGGCCTGAAGGACACCGACCGCCGCGGCGGTGACGAGTATCAGCAGATGACACAGAACGATGCTCACAGCGACGTCAATTCGGACGACAAGCGGACTGCCAAGAGGCGGTAGCGCAGGCGCTGACGGATGTGGGGTCGAGCGGCGGCAGCGACAGTCGCACTGTCTCGACTGTCGCCGGCCGGTTTGAGCCCGGGCCGCCACCGGCATTGGCGCCCCGCGCGGCGCGATCCGACTTGCGCCATCGTCAAACCCAATAACCTCACCCCGGTTCCAGATCCCAATACGGTGGATCGCCGAAATGCGCGGCCAGAAACTCGATGAACACGAGCGTCTTCGGCGGCACGAATGCCCGGCTCGGATACACCGCCCAGATCGCCACATGCTCCGCGAGCGCATAGCTGTCGAGTACGCTGACCAGTGCGCCGCTGCGCAAATACGGCGCCACGTCCCACGTCGATTTCAGTGCGATGCCGAAACCGGCCAGCAGCGCGTCGCGGATCACCTCGCCGTTGTCGGTGACGAGGCGCCCGCTCACACGCACGTCGAGCGGCCCGCTCGGCGTCACGAAAGCCCAGTCGCGCTGGTCCGACAGGATCATGCATTCATGCTGCGCGAGGTCCGTCGGATGATGCGGCGTGCCACGCGCGGCGAGATAGGCGGGCGCCGCGCACAGCACGCGGCGGTTCACCGCGAGACGCCGCGCCACCAGCGACGAATCCTTCAGCACGCCGACGCGAATCGCCACGTCGATCCCCGCGTCGACCAGGTCGACCAACTGATCGGTCAGCCGCAGGTCCACGCTCACGCCGGGATAGCGGCGCAGAAAATCGCTGATCACCGGCGACACGTGCTGACGCCCGAACGACGACGGCATCGACACCCGTAAGCGGCCCTGCGGCTCGGCTTGCGCGCGGCCCACCGACGCGCGCGCAGCGGCAGCCGCGTCGAGCAGCGCCTCGGCGCGTGTCATGAACACTTCACCGTCCTGCGTGAGGCTGATGCGGCGGGTGGTCCGATGCAGCAGGCGCGCGCCGAGCAGCCTTTCCAGCTGCGCGATCCGCGAACTCGCAACCGCCGCCGACAAACCGAACTCGCGGCCGGCCGCCGACACGTTGGCGAGCAGCGCGGCGCGCACGAACAGTGCTACGTCGAGCAGATCGAGCCGCTCGCGGTCGTTATGCGACGCTGGGGCGGCTTGCGTGTTGGGACCAGGACGCGAACCAGGACGATCCATTATTCGGAAATTCAAAAAGATGTTTCAATCATTATGACGGTTTTAGAAGAATAAGAACCGCCTTAGGATGACGTCAATGGAGCGGCGGGCTGGAAAGCGGCGCCAGGCCAGGCCGCCTAAGCTACCCACATGGACCGCCGGTCCTTCCCCTCATCTGAAAGAACAGGAGCATCTATGAAAGCCGTCGGACTCTACCGTTACCTGCCGATCGATCAACCCGAAGCGCTCGTCGATGTCGATCTCCCGAAACCCGAAGCCACGGGCCGCGACTTGCTGGTGCAGGTTGAAGCGATCTCCGTCAACCCGGTCGATACCAAGGTGCGCGCGCCGAAAGACAGCGTCGAAGAAAAGCCGCGCGTGCTGGGCTGGGACGCGGCCGGCACGGTGGCCGCGGTCGGGCCGGAGGTGACGCTGTTCAAGGTCGGCGATCCGGTGTTCTACGCGGGGAGCATCACGCGGCCGGGCGCCAATAGCGAGTTCCATCTGGTCGACGAGCGCATCGTCGGGCGCAAGCCGGCGTCGCTCGATTTCACTCACGCGGCCGCGCTGCCGTTGACCGCGATCACCGCATGGGAAGCGTTGTTCGACCGCCTCGGCGTGTCGCCGCAAGGCGCGCACGAAGGCTGCACCGTGCTGATTTTCGGCGGCGCGGGCGGGGTCGGCTCGATCGGCATTCAATTGGCGAAGCAGTTGGCGAAGCTGAAAGTGATTGCGACAGCGTCGCGTCCCGAATCCGCAAAATGGGCGACGGAACTGGGCGCCAATCACATCGTCGATCACTTCGGCGACATTCCCGCGCAGTTGAAGCACCTCGGCATCGGGCAGGTCGACTATGTGCTGATGTTCAACGACACCGACCGCAATTTCCCGGCGGCCGCGCAGATCATCAAGCCGCAAGGCAGCATCTGCACGATCGTCGAAAACAGCAAGCCGGTGCCGGTCGAACTATTGAAGGCGAAAAGCGCCGCGTTTCATTGGGAGTTCATGTTCACGCGTTCGATGTTCGGCACGCCCGACATGATCGAACAGCACAAGCTGCTGACCGAAGTGGCGCGCCTCGTCGACGCGGGCACACTGCGCACGACCGTCGGCCAGCAACTCGGTGCGATCAACGCGGCGAATCTGCGCCGCGCGCATCAGCTGCTAGAAGAAGGGCGCGCGATCGGCAAGCTGGTGCTGACTGGGTTCTGAACCGCGCATTCTGTTGATGGACGATGGCCGGCGTCGCGGCGATGCGCGCCGGCCATACATCGTTCGACGCCCCATGCCAGGCGTCGCGAGGATCGCGAGCAACGCGTCAGGCGTCTCGCCGGCCATCACTCACGCACAACAGACACGGAAGAAAACACACGCAGAAAACGCGTCCCCGCAAGCGGGATAACACCCAAGCTCGCGCGGCACGCGCAGCCTTCCGCTTGGCGTTAGACTGGTGGTGCATCATGCGAAAACGGTTGCGTGTCCCGCGACCCGGCTGGCCGCGCATTCACCGGCTCCAGTCAGGCGGTCCGCAGGCAGTAGCGCTGAAGCGGGCGCGCAGCGGCACAACAACGAGGTGACAGTATGAGCTCCAGCTTCAAACTCTCCGCCGTTTCAGTTGTCGCTTCTCTCGCTTGCGCGCTCGCGCCCGGCATGCTCGTGCCGGTGGCTCACGCGGCCACGCCGATCACGGTGACGTCCCAGTCCGCGCTCGACGGTCCGATCCGCTATACGGTTCGCGTCACGTCGAAGCAGTTCGGCAATTCACAGGAAACCCGCACGATCCGCTCCGGCGAATCGGACGACTTCACGTGGAAGACCGTGCCGCCGGGCGGCCCGGTGGCCGGCACGGATGCGTGTCCGAACTATGCGTCGCTGCCGGTGGACACCAACGGCGCGATGATTCGCCAGACGCAGATCCGCTTTGCGCCGGTCGTCTCCAGCGACGGCACGGCGAGTGTGCAGTTGAGCTTCCAGGCGCAGACGCCGCACGGTGTGAAGACCGTCACGAGCGGCGGCAAAACGATCAAGTGTCCGAACGATGTGACCGTGAGCCAGATTCTGCGCTTTACGATGCCGGTCAACGGCAGCACGAAAACGCTGACGCTCAACGACGGCACCGAAGTGGCGGTCAGCGCGAAGCGTTGACGCGAGGCGCGTGCGCCGGACGTGGCCTGAGCACGCGACGTGCGCCACTTCCGCGAGGTCGGCAACACGTAGGCGGTGCACCCAACGTGCGCCGCCGGTCCTTGCCAGGCCGCGCCGCTCACCGCTGCTTCACCGCGCGCTCCACCAGTCGCGCGGACAGAAACCGGTGCTCCGCCGAGAACAGCCGCCGGTACGTCAGCAGCACCGCGCCCACGGTCCCCAATGCCGACGCCGCGGCGATCAGAAACATGATGACGATCTGATAGCGCACTGCCTGCAATGGTGACTGCCCGGCCAGCACCTGGCCCGTCATCATGCCGGGCAGGCTCACCACGCCGACCACCGCCATCTGATTCAACACCGGCATCATGCCCGCGCGTACCGCCTGCCGCGCGGGCGCCTGCGCCGCTTCCCAGCGCGTCGCGCCGAGCGCGAGCGACATGTCGACGCGGTCGCGCCGCGCGGTCAATTCCTCGGTCATCCGTTCGATGCCGAGCGACACGCCGGTCAGCGTATTGCCGAGGATCATGCCGAGAATCGGAATCGCATATTGCGGCTCGTACCACGGATGAATGCGGATCACGACGAACAGGCCGACTGCCGCGACCAGCCACGAACTGGCCCAGATCGACAGCACGCTGTCCGCGCGCTGTCCGGCATAGGTGCGACTGCCGCGCTGCGCGCCCGCGAAGCCGGCGATCAGCGTCATCGCGATCATCAGCGGCAGCACGACGAACCAGCGGTCGTTGCGGAACACCCAGCCGAGCACGTAGCCGATCGCCAGCAACTGGACCACGGTGCGCAGCGCGGCCCACGCGAGCTTGCGTTCCAGATCGAGCTTGAGCGCGACCGACACCGCGCCGTTCACGAAGATCAGCAGCGCCGCGATCGCGACGTCCCACAAACTCAGGTTTTGCAAGGTCATTGGCTAGCCTCCTGATGCGCGGACGCTGCCAGCGCTGCTTCGTCGAGCACGCCGGCGCGCATCGTCAGATGACGCTCGCTCATGCGCGCGGCCTGCGCGGGATCGTGGGACACCCACATCGATGCATGGCGGCTCGGGTCGGCATCGAACCATGCATGCACGAGACCTTCGATCGCCCGCGACGACTCCGGGTCGAGCGACGCGGTCGGCTCATCGAGCAGCAAGACCTCGGGCGCGAGTTGCAGCACGCGGATCAGCGCGGTGATCTGCGCCTCGCCGCCGGACAGTTCGCTTGCGCGTTTGTCGAGAAAGTCGTCGGCGCGGCCCGCCTGGGCGGCGAGGCTCGCCGCGCGCGCGCGATCGAAGCGCACGTCGCGATAGGCGCGCAGCTCGAACGGGTAGCGCAGATTGTCTTCGACGCTGCCGTCGAGCAGCGCGGGCCGCTGGCGGATGTACGCGACGTTGCGCCGGTAGCGTGGAATCGCGGCGCGCGCGACCGCCGCGCCGCGCCACATGATGCGTCCGGCATCGAGCGGATCGAGCAATGCGAGCGCGCGCAGAAATACGCTCTTGCCCGAGCCTGACGGTCCGGTGATCGCGATGCGGTCGCCCGCGTGAAGCGCGAAGGTGGTCGGCTGCAACAGCGTCTGGCCGCGCAGCGCATCGCGCCGGACGATGCCGTCGGCAAGGACGAGGGGAACATCGGTCATGAGTTGGATCGTAGTGGGGTGGGCGTGATGGCGACGCGGTAACGCGCATTCATGGCGTCGCGCGCGCAGCCGACCTGTTGTCCGGCTGTGCAGCATGATAAAACGGCAAGCTTAAAGGCGGCGCGCCACCGAGGTCCGGGCACGATATCTGCTGCTCGGTGCGCAACGTAGAACAATCGCGGAGCCTCTCAATGGCAGGGTCGAGTAGCATCGGACGGCGGATCGGAACAATTATCATATGGCTGCTGGCGACCGTCGTCGTCCTGATCGTCGCACTCGCCATTTTCATCTTGACGTTCGACTGGAATCGCGCCCGGCCTTATGTCAACGACAAAGTCTCGCAGGCTATCGGCCGGCCGTTTGCGATCAACGGCGATCTGAAAGTGGGCTGGCGGCATCCGGCCGACGAGACCGGCTGGCGCGGCTGGGTACCATGGCCGCGCTTCTCCGCGGCCAACATCACGGTGGCCAACCCCGACTGGACCAAACAGCCGCAGTTCGCCACGCTCGACGAAATCGACTTCGAGGTGAAGGTGCTGCCGCTGCTTGCGCACGATATCGTGATCCCCGCGATCAACCTCGTGAATCCTTCCGTCGATCTCGAACGTCTGGTCGACGGGCGCGACAACTGGACCTTCAAGCTGGCGTCGTCGAGCGGTCCGTCGGAGTGGAAGCTCGATCTGCACGACATCGCGTTTGCGAAGGGCAATATCGCGCTGTCCGATCAGCAGAAGAAGGTCGATGTGCAGATGGTCATCGACACGCTCGGCCAGCCGATTCCAATCGGCGAGGCGATGAAGCAGCAGGAAGCGGCCTCGCGCAGCGCGTCGGCGCAGGCAATCGGCAAGGCGGGCGCCAGCAAGCTGACCGAGCAGGCCAATGCGCAGGCGGCTTCCGAGGCGGCCGCCGCGGCGGCCGCGGCCGCGTCTGGCGCGTCGTCCACGGAGATCAATGCGTCGGGCACGACGGCGGCCGGTGGGGCATCGGGTGCGCCGATGGCCGGTGGTTCGCATGCGGCAAGCGAAGCGAGCGAGGCCGGCGAAGCAAGCGACAGCGTGGCCGCGCCGGGCGCGAGCGGGGTGGCCTCGGCGACTGGCACGCAACGGCAGATGCCGTCGTATGCGATCGGCTGGACGGTCAAGGGCACCTACAACAAAACGCCGGTGTCGGGCAGCGGCAAGGTCGGCGGCGTATTGGCGCTGCAGGACGCGAACCGGCCGTTCCCGGTGCAGGCCGATGTGAAGGCCGGTGACCTGCGCGTCGGCCTGGTGGGCACGATCACCGACCCGGCGCATCTCGCTGCGGTCGACCTGCGGCTCTGGCTGCAAGGCAACAGCATGGCACGCCTTTATTCGCTGACCGGGGTGACCTTGCCGGACACGCCGCCTTATGCGACCGAAGGGCGGCTGATCGGTCAGTTCAAGTCGAGCGGCAACGTCTTCAAGTATGAAAATTTTACAGGCCGGGTGGGCGGCAGCGATCTGAACGGGTCGCTCACCTACACGGCCCGTGAGCCCCGTCCGCTACTGCAGGGCGAGATGGTGTCGCATCTGCTGCAATTCTCCGATCTGGCGCCGGTGATCGGCGCGGACTCGAACGCGAGCAAGGCCAAACGCGGCGACGCGACCACGCAGCCGAGCGGACGCGTGCTGCCGGTCGAGGAATTCCGCACCGACCGCTGGAAGGCGATCGACGCCGACGTCAAGTTCACGGGCCGGCGCATCGTCAAGACCACGGATCTGCCGATTACGGACCTGTACACGCATGTCGTGCTGACCGACGGCGTGCTGTCGCTGGAACCGCTGAAGTTCGGCGTAGCCGGCGGCTCGCTCGCGTCGGACATTCATCTGGACGGCAGCGCTGTGCCGCTGAAGGGCCGTTTCGCGACGTCGGCGCGGCATCTGAAGCTCAAGCAGTTGTTCCCAAACTTCAAGACGATGCAGAACGCGCTCGGCGAAATCAATGGCGACGCCGCGCTGACCGCGACCGGCAATTCGCCGGCGGCGCTCGCGGCCACGTCCAACGGCGAAGTGAAAGCGCTGATCACGGAAGGCACGGTGAGCCGTCTGCTGATGGAAGCGGCCGGACTGAACGTGGCGAACGTCGTGTATGAAAAGCTGTTCGGCAATCGCGATGTGAAGATCAACTGCGCAGCCGCCGATTTCGTCGCGACCGACGGCGTGCTCGAGTCGCGCGTGTTCGCGCTCGATACCGACGACGCGGTGATCAACATCGACGGCCACGTTAACCTGCGCGACGAGACGATGGACCTCGGCGTGCATCCGCATACCAAGGGCTTCCGGGTGTTCTCGCTGCGCTCGCCGCTGTATGTGAAGGGCACCTTCAAGGATCCACACGTGGGTGTGAATGCGGCCGCGTTGGCATTGCGCGGCGGCGCGGCGGTGGGGCTCGGCCTGATCAATCCGTTTGCGGCGTTGATCCCGTTGCTCGCACCGAGCAACAACAAGCCGCTGCCGTGCGCGCAGTTGCTGTCGCAGGTTCGTCAGGCGCCGACGGCGCCGCCGCCGGGCGTCAAGCAGCAGTCCAAGGCGCCGCTTTCACTTGAAGGCGCACCGGTCAACAAGTCGACCAAGGGGGCGGCGTCGTCGCCCGCTGTGGATGATAAAAAGAAGCCCGCTGTGAGGTCGCCGGCCAGCGCGGCCGAATACAAGGGAAGCTGATGGTGTCCATCTTGCCTGCGGACTGGCTCAGCTGGAGCTTCGGCGGCGGCCTGTCGATGATCTCTTTGTGGCTGATCAGCGTGCTGCCCGTGCGCGGCCACGCCGACGAGGCCATTGCGGAATAAGCGAGCGCCTCAACGACGGCCCGGCGTGCGGCGCGCACGCAAATGCGCAGCGCGCCGTACTTGCGTGAGTTCAGGAATTCAACCGAGGGGAAGCGGATGCAGCGCCGCCAGAGTAACAATCTGCGGCGCTGCGAGGTCAATGCAAGAGAGACGTAAGGCCGACAGCGAATGCCGACTGTGTGCCTACCTTAACGAGCGTGGCGTAGCATCACCAGCCGCATCCTGCCGGCGCACCCCGCGACGGGTGCCCACGCGCGTGGCGCCGAATTCGGTGAGGATCTTGCCGCGCGCCCGGCTGGCAAACACGAGGAAACCGAAGCCGTCCGCCTCGTACCAGTAGCCGCCGTTCTCGAGCCCGTCGAGCGGCTGCTCCAACGCATTGGTGATCGATTCGATGCAGCGCCGCCGCAACTCCGCTGCTGCCGGATAAGGCGGTTGCGCGCCACGCACGCTGCATAGGAGTACGTCGAGCCCTGGCAGCACATGCGCATAAAGAACCGGCTCGTCTTGCGCGCGAGCGCGCGCAATCTTGGTATCGAGCTGACCGAACGGCTTGAAATGCCGCAGTACCGCGAGGAACGACTCGTCGCCGTCCACCTTCGCGCGTCTACGCTTTTTCGGGAAGGACATAAAAATTCGCCTGAAAAAGAATTGCAAGAAACGCAGCGTCCTCATGCGACAACTCCCGGCTTCGCGCGCCGCACGTCGATCTTTTATAGCATACGACAAGGCCGGATTCACGGTGATTCGACGACTGCGCCGCCTCCACCGCTTCCCGCACGAATCATGCCGAACCGCCTCGCCGCGCGCTTTCGCATCCCAGCACATCTGTCTCCATCATAGACGCACGAGCCGTCGAAAAAACATCCGATACCAATAAAAAAGTCATTTTTATGTGGCCGAGCGCATCTTGCGGTGTCGTTGAAATATCTCCGGTTCACGTCGATAATGGCCCGTCCGGCTGCGTTGCGCCGCGTGCCTGTCCGCTGCAGCAGAGGTGCGGCAGCGCGGCACGCAACGGGTGTTCGCGAGCCGCTTCGGCTTGAATGACCCTTCGATCCTTCGGGTGAACATGAAACTATTCACCAAGGGTCTGCTGCTGATTGCAGTGCCGAGCGTGGTCGAGCTGGCGCTTCTTGGCGTCGTCTTCGACACCCAGGAGCAGACAGCGCAGGCCGCGCAGTGGGTCGATAACAGCAAGCAGATCCTTTATCAATCGTCGGCCATCGTCGATCCGCTGTTGCACCAGGCCGCGCGAGTGCGCACGGCGATGGTGACCGGCGACGCGTCGCTGATCGATCACCATGCGGTGTGGGTCGATCTCGGCGACCGCCTGGCGAAGCTCGACGCGCTGGTCGCACAAACGCCGCGGCAGGTCGAGCGCGTGCGCAACATGCGGCGGGCAAGCGACGCCTATCGCGCGCACGCCCTCGAGATTTCGCAGGCCATGCACGAAGGACGCAGCCTGGCTCCGTTTGTCGCGCTGGAGACCGGCGCGTTGCCCGAGCAGGTCGCATTGTTTCGCGAGGAGCTGGCCGCGTTCGGCAACGAGGCCGCGCGGCTCGACAACGACCGCTCGGCCGCGCTCGCAAGGCGGCGCGAACGCGAGCAATACGCGCTGGTCGCCGCCGTGCTTGGCTCGATGCTGATCTGGGCGGCCACCGCGGTGGTGTTTGCGCGCAGCATCGGCCGGCGGCTGGAAGTGTTGACCGGCAATGCGGAGCGGCTCGGCAGCGACCGGCCGCTCGCGCCACCGCTGTCGGGCAATGACGAGATCGCCGCGCTCGACGCCGTGCTGCATCAGACCGGCACGCGACTGCGTGAGGCGGACAAGGAGCAGGCCACGCTAAAGACGCGGCTCGAAGCGCGCGCCTATGAACTCGCAAGTGTCAACGAGGAACTGCGTCAGGAAACGCAAGACAACGAAATGTTCATCTACAGCGTGTCGCACGATCTGCGCTCGCCGCTGGTGAATCTGCAGGGTTTCTCGAAGGAATTGCAGGTATCGTGCGACGACCTGGACAGCATCGTCAGGCAGGCTGGCCTGCCGCACGCGCAACATCGGCGCATGGTGCATATTCTCGATGGGGACGTGCGCGAGTCGCTGCGTTATCTGCGCACCGCGGTCACGCGAGCCGCGGCGATCATCGACGCGCTGTTGCGGATTTCGCGCGCGGGCCGGCTCGAGTATCAATGGCAGCGGGTCAGCGTCGGGCGCGTGGTGGGCCGGGTGGTCGAGGCGCTGCAGGGCGTGATCAGCCAGCGCGCGGTGATGGTCAGCGTGCGCGAGTTGCCGCCCGCGTGGGGCGATCCGGCCGCGGTCGAGCAGATCTTCAGCAACCTGATCGGCAATGCGCTGAATTTCCTCGACCCGGCGCGTCACGGGCGTATCGAGATCGGCGCGCTGGAGTCCGAGCCGGTCGACGAAAGCGATCCGCGCGCGGTGCGCATGCGCACGTATTACGTGCGCGACAACGGACTGGGGATTCCGGCCGCGTATATGTCGAAAGTGTTCCGCGCGTTCCAGCGCCTGCATGGCGATGTCGCGAATGGCGACGGCATTGGTCTCGCAGTGGTCAGGCGCACGGTGGAGCGGCATGGCGGCCGGGTCTGGGTCGAGTCGGCCGAAGGCGCGGGGTCGACCTTTTTTGTGATGCTGCCCGAGCAGCCGTTGCGCAACTGAATCGGCGCGCGCTGTCGCGGCAACGGTGCGGACACGGCGAGCGGCGCGCACCACGAATCGTTAGCACGGAGAGCATATGAGTCACGGGGAAACGGTCAGCATCGTGCTGATCGAAGATGACGACGGCCACGCCACGCTAGTCGAACGTAATCTGCGCCGCGCTGGCATTTCGAATGGGTTCGTGCGCTTTCGCGACGGCCAGCAGGCGCTCGATTATTTCTTCGGCGTAGAGCCGGCCGATGCCGATGCCGCAGGCGGCCCGCCTGCGAGTGCCACGGCAAATGCTCCACCCGCGCGCGAGAATCTGACGAATTTCGTCGTGCTGCTCGATCTGAAAATGCCGCGCGTGGACGGCTTCGAGGTGCTGCGGCGTCTGAAGGAATCGCCCAGCACGGCCGCCGTGCCGGTGATCGTGCTCACCACCACCGATGATCCGCGCGAAATCGCGCGCTGCTACGAACTCGGTTGCAACGTCTATATCTGCAAGCCGGTCGAATACGATGCGTTCATCGAAGCGGTGCGCCGGCTCGGCTTCTTCCTGCAGGTGGTCAAGCTGCCGCCAGGCCATCGGCTCCAGGCGCCTTGAGCGCGGGCTCACGAGAAGCTGCCCGAAAGCCGATCGTGACAAGATAGATTCTTCGACCGACCCATCGACACAGCCAGAGAATGCTCCGCATGACCGAAGAAGTGTCCACGCCGCATACCGCGTATGTGCTCGTCGTCGATGACGATGAAGGCATCCTGCGGCTCGCGCGCAAGTCGCTCGATCGCGCCGGCTGCCGGGTCGCGATCTGCGCCGGCGTCGACGTCGCGCGCGAGCGGCTCGCAAGCGGCACTCCCGATCTGCTGGTGCTCGACTATCAACTCAGCGGACCGGAGACCGGGCTCGACTTCTTCCGCCGTTTGCGCGCGGAAGGCGTGCGGATTCCCGCGATCCTCGTGACCGGCTTCACCGACGAATCGCGCGTGATCGAAGCGCTGCGCGCGGGCGTGTCCGACGTGGTGCCGAAGTCCGGCGATTACCTGGATTACCTGCCCGAAGCCGTCGAGCGCGTGCTGTCGCAAGTGCGGCTGCAAAGGGCGTCGGACGAAGCGTTACTGCTGCGCGATCGCGAAGAGCATTACCGCACGTTGTCGGAAGCGTTGCCGCACCTCGTGCTGACGTACGACGCGGCGGGCGACTGCGATTTTCTTTCGAAGCAGTGGTACGACTACACTGGGCTCGCATGCAACAGCTCGTATCGTCTCGCGTGGCTCGACGCCGTGCATCCGGACGATCGTGAAGAAGTCCGCCGCAGCTGGCTCAAGGCGGTCGCGAGCCAGGCCGGCGACTACCGGCACGAGATGCGGATTCGCCGCCACGACGGCGAATACCGCTGGTTCGACGCGCGCGCGGTCGCGATGCGCGACGCCGAACGCAACGTCAACAAATGGTTCGGCACGTGCACGGACGTTCATGCGCAGCGCGAGGCGATCGAGGAACGCGAGCGGCTGCTGGCGTCGGAGCAGGCGGCGCGCCAGACCGCCGAAGAGGCGAACCGCGCGAAAGACCGCTTTCTCGCGATGCTGTCGCACGAATTGCGCACGCCGCTCACGCCGGTGCTGGCAGGCGCCCGCGTGCTGGAGATGATCCCGGACTTGCCAGACCAGGCGCGCAGCAGCGTGCGCATGATCCGCCGCAACGTCGAGCTGGAAGCGCGGCTGATCGACGACCTGCTCGATCTGACGCGGGTGGCGAACGGCAAGCTGCGTCTGTCGCTCGAAACGGTCGACGTGCACGACGTGCTGGACAGCGTGCTCGAACTCTTTCGCAGTGAGATTCAGGTCAAGCAGCAGGATGTGCATGTCGACAAGCGCGCGACGCACCACTACGTGCTGGCTGATCGCGCACGCTTGCAGCAGATGCTATGGAATCTGATTCGCAATGCCGCGAAGTTCACGCCGGACGGCGGCCACATCTATGTGCGCACGCGCGATGAACGGATGCAGGTGCAGATATCGGTCGAAGATACCGGCATTGGTATCGAGCCGGATCAGATCGGCAAACTCTTCAATGCGTTCGAGCAGGGCAGCCAGAACATGACGCGGCAGTTCGGCGGGCTTGGCCTCGGTCTTGCGATCACCAAGGCGTTGACTGACGTGCACGGCGGCACGGTCAGCGCACACAGCCCCGGCCCGCACTGCGGCGCGACCTTCACGATCACGATGCCGACCGCGGCCGCGCCGCTCGGCACGCAGCCGGCCGCCGCACCGGACGAAGTGCATCCGGCCGGACTGCTGACCATTTTGCTGATCGAGGATCACGTCGATACAGCCGAGGTGATGGCGCAACTGATTCGCGGCCTCGGCCATGACGTGACGGTGGTGGGCCGGGTCGACGATGCGCTTGCCACCACTCAGGCACAGAGCTTCGATCTGATCGTGAGCGACGTCGGCTTGCCCGACGGCACGGGCCTCGATTTCATCAAGACGTACCGCGAGCACTCGGACGCACCGGCTGTCGCATTGACCGGCTTCGGCACCGACGAGGACGTGCGCCGCTGTCTGAGCGCGGGCTTCACTTCGCATCTGACCAAGCCTGTCAATTTCGGCCAGCTTGAAACGATGATCGAAGCCGCGGTGAAGCTGAAGGCGCAGAAGCTTGCGTGACGCTTGCGCTGCATGAGCGCGTTTTCCCGCTCAAGAAAATGAAAGGCCTGGTGCGACAACTATCGCAACAGGCCTTGCTTACTGGGCGCGGCTAATGCGCCGGGTCGCTATTTTCAACGTGGTGAGTTCTTCAGCGAATCGCGGATTTCACGCAGCAGCAGCACGTCTTCCGGCGTCGGCGGCGGCGCCGCTTCGGCCGGTGCGGGTTCAAGTGTTTTGCGCAGATTGTTGATGAACTTGACCATCAGGAAAATGATGAACGCGAGAATCACGAAGTTGATCAGCACGGTGATGAACGAGCCATAACCGAACACTGCAACGCCCGCCGTCTGCAAGTCTTTATACGACGAAGGGTTGCCGTGGTAGGTGGGCGGAATCTCGCCGAGCCGGACAAACTTGTTGGAGAAATCGAGGCCGCCGGTGGCAAGCCCGACAACCGGCATGATCAGGTCTTTAACAATTGAATTGACGATGGTGGAAAATGCGCCGCCGATAATCACACCGACCGCGAGATCCATCACGTTGCCCTTGAGGGCAAATTCCTTGAATTCCGTGATCATGCTCATAGAGATTCCTCCCAGATATCGATGGTCGAATGATACCAACCTGGGACGGATAGGCTAGTGTTTTGGCCTGGAAATGCGCCGATTGCGTTTATTGAGGAAACTGCGACTCGCTATGGCGCGCGCGCTCGAGGTGCGCGGCAAAACTGACCGGATCGGTATTGGTGCCGCACAACAGCACGCCCACGCGCTTGCCCTGCAGCTGCTCGCGCAGCGGTCCGAGCAGCGCTGCGGTGGCGGCCGCGCAGGCCGGCTCCACGGCCAGCTTCAGTTGTGCGAAGAGGATCAGCATGGCCGCGCGCAGTTGATCGTCGGAGACGGTCACGAGCTGGTCGATATGGCGGCGGCATAACTCGTAGCTGTATTCCTCGGTATGCGGTGACATCAGCGAGTCCGCGATGCTGTGCATCTGGCCCATCTTCACCGTGTGATTGGCGGCGAAACTCTTGCTCATCACATCCGCGCCCTCGGGCTCGACGCCGTACACGTGGACCATCGGATTCGCGAGTCGCATTGCCGTGGAGACACCGGCGGCGAGACCGCCGCCACCGACCGGCACGATCACCGCTTCGAGGTCTGGGGTTTGCGTGGCCCATTCGTAGCCGAGCGTGGCCGAGCCCAGCACCGTGCGATAACCGTTGAACGGATGCACAAAATACCGGCCTTCTTCGGCCTCGATACGGCGCACCAGTTCGAACGCTTCGGCAATGTCCTCGGCGAACACGATGTCGGCGTGATATTGCCGGCATAGGGCGACGCGCGCTGGATTCGCCGAGCGAAACAGCACGACCTTCGCGCCGATGCCAAGCCGCCTGGCCGCATAGGCGAGCGCCACCGCATGATTGCCGCCCGACACGCAGGTGACCCCAGCGCTGCGCTGTGTTTCGTCGAGCGCGAGCAGGTTCGTGAACGCGCCACGCGCCTTGAAGCTGCCGCCCGCCTGCAACAATTCGAACTTGAAATTCACCACCGTGCTTTGCAGCGATGAAAAGTCGAGCCGGTCGAATACCGGCGTTCGCATGACCCACGGCGTCAACGCAAAATGCTGCGTGGCGATGTCGTCGAGCGTGGGGATCGGCTCGCCGTCGATCGTGTGGTCGGTGTGCTGCGGGGTGGCGGTAGACATGGCGGCAGCGTGTTGTCCTCGGTATGTGTTAAGACCTGTTTCGCGGCGCTCAGTTTCAGACTGCGTGCGCGCCCACCGACATGCTGTGAATGAATTTGTGCAGGAAGCGCTCGCATGCCACCAGCTGATCCAGCGCGACGAATTCGTTGGCCTTGTGCGCCTGCTGGATGTCGCCGGGCCCGCACACGATGCTCGGAATGCCTGCCAGCGAAAAGAGCCCGGCTTCGGTACCGTACGCGACCTTGCGCTTGTCCTGGTCGGCGGTCAGCGCGCGCACGAGCTGTGTAATTGCGGCTTGTTCAGACGAATCGAGTCCGGGGGCCGCGGCGATCTTCGTGATCTCGATGGCCGCCGACGGATGTTCGCGCAGCATCTTCGGCAGCAGCGTTTCACGCGCGTATTGATCGATGCGCGCGAAGATCGGTTCGGGATCGAGCGTGGGCAGATTGCGGAATTCGAACTGGAACCTGCATTCGGCCGGCACCGTGTTGAGCGCGTTGCCGCCGCTGATCGTGCTGGTCTGCGCGGTAGTGAAGGGCACGTCGTACAGTTCGTCGAACGGGCCTTGCTCGCGGAACTGATCGGCCATGTCGCGGATGTAGCAGATCAGGCGCGCCGCGTATTCGATCGCGTTCAAGCCCTGCGGCGTCAGCGACGAATGCGCGGCCTGGCCGCGCACGCAGCACTGATACGCGTTGATGCCCTTATGCGCAACGATCGGGCGCATACTCGTCGGCTCGCCGACGATGCAGCCGTCCGGTTTCACGCCGCGTTTCATCAGGTCGGCAATTAGCAGCGGGGCGCCTGCGCAGCCCACTTCCTCGTCGAACGACAATGCGAGGTGAATCGGCTTGGCCAGCTTCGTGCGCTGCATGTCCGGCACGAGGGCCAGCGCGGCGCCGATGAAGCCTTTCATATCGCAGGTGCCGCGGCCATACAGTTTGTCGCCGCGAATTTCCGGTTTGAACGGATCACTGTCCCATTGCTGGCCGTCCACGGGCACGACGTCCGTATGACCCGACAGCACCACGCCGCCATTGGTCTCGCCGTCGTGGGCGGGGATGGTGGCGAACAGGTTCGCCCATTTGCCCCTGGTGTCGTGCGTGAGCGTGGCTTCGACACCGAGCGCGCGCAGTTCGTCGCGGACCGTTTCGATCAGGCCGAGATTCGGATTGCGGCTGACTGTGTCCATCGACACGAGGCGCGTGACCCAAGGCAGCGAGACGGGAGAGGCAACCGACGCGGAGGCGGACGATTGTGACGACTGCGAGGACTGCGCTGATTCAGCGACGTGAGACATGAACAGGACTCCGGCATTTGAGTCTTTCGATGATACCCAAAAAACACGCGCTCGTATGCTGCGGTGGCACATTGGCGCACCGCAGCATGAACGAAAAAAACGCAGGACGTACCCCGGTTTTCCAATGCGACGCGAACCCGCGTGACAGACGGACTCAGCGCGCCGCGGCAGCAGGCGCGGTGCCGCGGCTCGGCGTTCCGAGCGCGCGCAAGGTCTCCTTGACCGTCGCGACACGCACCGCGAGATCGGGGCTGCGCGTTTCGATACGCAGCTTGTCCTGACCCGCGAGCTTGATGTGCTTGTGCTTTTGCACCATCTCGATGATCCGCATCGCGTCGATCGGCGGGTTCGGGATGAACTGCAAGCCGATCACCGCTTCACCCGCATCGATCTTCGAAATGCCCAACGGCTTCGCGGCGAGCCGCAGACGATGCGTCTCCACCAGTGCATGCGCTTGCGGCGGCAACTTGCCGAAGCGGTCGATCAGCTCTTCCTGAATGCCGTCGATCGAGTCGTTGTGCTCGCAGTTCGCAAGACGCTTGTAAAGCGACAGACGCTCCTGCACGTCGCCGCAATAGTCGGCGGGCAGAATCGCCGGTGCGTGCAGATTGATTTCGGTGGTGGCGGCGAGCGGCGCGGTGAGGTCGGGCTCCTTGCCTTCCTTGAGCGCCTTCACCGCATCGTTCAGCATGTCGGTGTAGAGCTGGAAACCGATCTCGTGAATCTCGCCCGACTGCTTGTCGCCGAGCACTTCGCCGGTGCCGCGAATCTCGAGATCGTGCATCGCCAGATAGAAGCCCGAGCCGAGTTCCTCCATCTGCTGGATCGCCTCCAGCCGGCGTTGCGCCTGCTTGGTGAGCCCTTGCGGATCGTGCACCAGCAGATACGAATACGCCTGGTGATGCGAACGGCCGACCCGGCCGCGCAACTGATGCAATTGCGCGAGGCCGAACTTGTCGGCGCGATGAATCAGGATCGTGTTGGCGCTCGGCACGTCGATGCCGGTTTCGATGATCGTCGTGCACAGCAGCACGTTCGCGCGCTGTGCCACGAAGTCGCGCATCACGCGTTCGAGTTCGCGTTCATGCATCTGTCCGTGCGCGACCGCGATACGCCCTTCGGGCACGAGCGTTTCGAGCATCTGCCGGCGATTCTCGATCGTCTCCACTTCGTTGTGCAGGAAGTACACCTGGCCGCCGCGCTTGAGCTCGCGCAGCATCGCTTCGCGAATCACGCTTTCTTCCTCGCGCCGCACGAACGTCTTGATCGCGAGGCGCTTTTGCGGCGCGGTGGCGATCACCGAGAAGTCGCGTAGGCCTTCCAGCGCCATGCCGAGCGTACGCGGGATCGGCGTGGCGGTCAGCGTGAGTACGTCCACTTCCGCGCGCAATGCCTTCAGCGCCTCTTTCTGACGCACGCCGAAGCGATGTTCCTCGTCGATGATCACGAGCCCGAGGCGCTTGAACTGCACATCCGACGACAGCAGTTTGTGCGTGCCGATCACGATGTCGACGGTGCCTTCGTTGATCTGCTGGATCGCCGCGTTGATTTCCCTGGTCGACTTGAAGCGCGACAGCTCCGCGATTCGCACCGGCCAGTCGGAGAAGCGGTCGGTGAAGGTCTGCGTGTGTTGTTCGGCGAGCAGCGTGGTGGGCGAGAGCAGCGCCACCTGCTTGCCGCCCATCACCGCGATGAACGCCGCGCGCAACGCGACCTCGGTCTTGCCGAAACCGACGTCGCCGCACACGAGACGGTCCATCGGCTTGCCGCTCGTCATGTCGCCGATCACGGCCGCGATCGCGGCGGCCTGGTCGGGCGTTTCCTCGAAGCCGAAGCTCTCGGCGAACTTCACGTAGTCTTTCGGTTCGAGCGCGAACGCGTGGCCGGCGCGCGCGGCGCGGCGGGCGTAGAGATTGAGCAGCTCGGCGGCGGTGTCACGAATCTGCTGCGCGGCACGGCGCTTGGCCTTTTCCCACTGGCCCGAGCCGAGCGCATGCAGCGGCGCGCTTTCCGGATCGGCGCCGCTGTAGCGCGAGATCACGTGCAATTGCGCGACCGGCACGTAGAGCTTGCTGTCGCCCGCGTATTCGAGGTGCAGGAACTCGGTCTCGCCTTCGCCGAGGTCCATCGTGACGAGACCCATGTAGCGGCCGATGCCGTGCTGCGAATGCACGACCGGATCGCCGACCTTCAGCTCGGACAGATCGCGCACCATCGAATCGACGTTGCTCGCCTGTTCCTGGCGGCGGCGTCCCGCGCGGCGCGCGAGCGGGCCATACAGCTCCGTCTCGCTGATGATCGCGATGCCGTCGGTCGGCACGGCGAACCCATTGGCGAGCGGCGCGACACCCAGCGAGAAGCGCGCGTCGCCGAGCAGCCAGTCCTGGAAGCTGTCGCTCGAGGCCGGCTTCAGATGATTGTCGGCCAGCAACTGCAGTAGCGTTTCGCGCCGGCCCGCCGATTCGGCGGCGAACAGCACGCGATTCGGCGTGGTGTTCAGATACGCGCGCAAGGCGAGCACGGGGTCGTCCGCGTGACGGTCGATCGCGAGATCGGGCAGCGGCGTCGACCAGCCGCCGCCCGCGTTGACGGGTAGTGCGAGCCGCGCGAACGGCTTGGCGAATGTGAAGAAATCCTGGTCGGACAGGAACAGCCGTTCCGGTTCCAGGATAGGCCGGTCACGGTCATGCGACAGAAAGTTGTAGCGCTGCTTCGTATCGTTGCTGAAGCGCCGGATCGCGGCCTCGAGATCGCCGACCAGCGCCAGTTGCGCGCCTTCGGGCAGGTAATGGAACAGCGTCGCCGTCTCTTCGAAGAAGAGCGGCAGATAGTATTCGATGCCCGCCGACGGCACGCCGTTGCCGATGTCCTTGTAAACCGACGCACGGCTCGGATCGCCTTCGAAGGTCTCGCGCCAGCGGCTGCGGAACGCGGTGCGCGCGGCTTCATCGAACGGGAATTCGCGGCCTGGCAACAGGCGCACGTCTTTCACCGGATAGAGGCTGCGCTGCGTGTCCGGATCGAATGCGCGGATCGAGTCGACCTGGTCGTCGAACAGGTCGATCCGGTAGGGCAGCGGCGAGCCCATCGGATAGAGGTCGAGCAGCGAGCCGCGCACGCAGTATTCGCCGGGACGCACCACCTGGCTCACGTGCTCGTAGCCGGCCAGCGTCAGTTGCGCTTTGAGCCGCGCTTCGTCGAGGCGCTCGCCTTGCGAGAACGAGAACGTGTAGGCCGCGAGGAACGACGCCGGCGGCATCCGGTAGAGCGCCGTGGTGGCGGGCACCAGCAGGATGTCGCAGCGGCCGTCGCCGAGATCGTGCAGCGTGGCGAGGCGCTCGGAGACCAGATCCTGATGCGGCGAAAAGGTATCGTAAGGGAGCGTTTCCCAGTCGGGCAGCAGGCGCACCCGCGCTTCGGGCGCGAAAAAGCCGATTTCCTGCGAAAGACGCTGCGCATCGACGGCGCTTTCGCACACGACCGCCAGCAACGGCACCTTGTCGCGATAGGCCAGATGGTAGCGGGCGATCAGCAGCGCGTCGGACGAACCGTGCGTGCCGTCGAAGGCGAAGCGCTGGCCGGCCTTGACGAGCGCGACGGGCGGGGAGTACTGCGATGATGCGGCGATGTCTGGCATAGAAGAGAGAAAGCGGCCTCGGGGCTCACACGGACGGCCAAGTTTACGCGCGTCGGGGCGTGGATGCGAAGGACCTATTATAAAATCCGTCCTTTACTTTGACTTCGCGGCATCCGCACTCGTGACTTCCCGTCTATTTGCCCTGATTCCGTGCGCAGGCACCGGCAGCCGTTCCGGCGCCGCGATGCCCAAACAATATCGCACTGTCGCCGGTCGCGACATGTTGCATTACTCGCTGGCCGCGTTCGACGCGTGCAGCGAGTTCGCGCAAACGCTAGTCGTGATCGCCCCCGACGACCAGCACTTCGACGCGCGCCGCTTCGGCGGCCTGCGCTTCGCGGTGCGCCGCTCGGGCGGCGCGTCGCGCCAGGCGTCGGTGCTCAACGGCCTGCATGCGCTCGCCGAGTTCGGCGCGCGCGACGACGACTGGGTGCTGGTGCACGACGCCGCGCGCCCGGGCATTACGCCCGCGCTGATCCGCACGCTGGTCGCCGCGCTGAAGGACGACCCGGTGGGCGGCATCATGGCGTTGCCGGTCGCGGATACGTTGAAGCGGATCGACGCGGCGACCGCTGATGGCCGCATTGCCCGCACCGAGGCGCGCGACGGCTTGTGGCAGGCGCAGACGCCGCAGATGTTCCGCATCGGCATGTTGCGCGAAGCGATTCTGCGTGCGCAGGCCGACGGTCACGATCTCACCGACGAAGCGAGCGCAATCGAATGGTTGGGACATGCGCCGAAGCTGGTGCAAGGCAGCTTGCGCAACTTCAAGGTAACGTATCCGGAAGATTTCGATCTGGCCGAGGCGATTCTGAGCCGGCCTGCGGCTTCGTGATGGATTCCAATTTTAGTAAGTGGACTTGAGGACTTGACGCATATGGATTTGAGAGTGGGGCAAGGGTACGACGTGCATGCGCTGGTGCCGGGGCGTCCGTTGATCATCGGTGGCGTGACGATTCCTTATGAGCGCGGGTTGCTCGGTCATTCGGATGCGGACGTGCTGCTGCACGCGATTACCGACGCGTTGTTCGGCGCTGCGGCGCTAGGCGATATCGGCCGCCATTTCTCCGACACCGATGCGAAGTTCGCCGGCGCGGACAGCCGGGTGCTGCTGCGCGAGTGTGTTGCGCGCGTGAAGGCGGCGGGCTTTGCGATCGCCAACGTGGATAGCAGCGTGGTCGCGCAGGCGCCAAAGCTGGCGCCGCATATCGAAGGGATGCGGGCGCATATCGCAGCCGATCTCGATCTGCCGGTCGAGCGGGTCAACGTCAAAGCCAAGACCAATGAGAAGCTCGGCTATCTCGGCCGGGGCGAGGGGATCGAAGCGCAGGCCGTGGTGCTGCTGATCAGGAACTGACGTGGTTTCGTGGCCTTCGGGTGACCGAAGGCCGCGAAACACGTTGCGTGCGGCATAGAAAAAGAAACCTCGTGCCGCACGCGTCAAACCCGCTATTTATCCTCGGCGGCAATACATTGCGCAGCCGCGTTGATCACGGCCGCGATGCGGCCCACGTCGCGCAATTGCGTCGAGCTCATGCCTTCGGCGACCAGCGTATTGAAGTGCGACCTCACGCAGAAATGGCATTTGCCGATGATCGAAGCCGCCAGCGCATACATCTCGAAGCGCCGCTTGTCCACGCCGCCATGCGACGCGTAAGCGTTCATCCGTAACTGCGCCGGTTGCGATTTGAGGTCCGCGCTGTCGGTCATCTCGACGTACGGATACCAGACGTTGTTCATCCCCATCAGCGCGGCGGCGGTCAGCGCGCCATTCGTTTCTTCCGGCGACAACACGCCGGCATTGCGAATCGCGTCGACGATCACCGTGCTTTTCGCGGCAAACGCCGCTGCGAGCGCGACACCAACCGCGTCGTTTCCTTCGAGCGATGAGCGTGCAATGGTCCCATCGAGATTCAGCCGGATGTCTTTCGCATAGTCGGGCACGCGCGCCTTGATCGAAGACAAGAATTCCATTGGCATCTCCTATCGGATTGTCGATAAAAAAGCCCGCGGCTTTTTCAAGCGAGGCGGGCTTTTGACGGCACGGCTTACAGCGTTGCGCCGCCGACGGCGCGATTGCAAGGACACAGTTCGTCCGTTTGCAAGCCATCCAGAATACGCAGCACTTCTTCCGGATTGCGGCCCACGTTCAGGTTGTTCACCGACACGTGCTGGATCGTATTGTCGGGATCGACGATGAAGGTGGCGCGCAGCGCGACGCCCGCTTCCTTGTCGCGCACGCCGAGCTGGTCGATCAGTTCGCCCTTCACGTCGCCGAACGAATAGTGGTTCAGCTTGCTCAGATCCTTGTGCTCGCGGCGCCATGCCAGCTTCACGAATTCGTTGTCGACGCTGCCGCCCAGCAACACCGCGTCGCGTTCTTCGAAGTCGTTTACGAGCTTACCGAACTCGACGATTTCGGTCGGGCACACGAACGTGAAATCCTTCGGGTAGAAATAGATGATCTTCCACTTGCCCGGAAACGACTGCTCCGTGATCTCTTCGAACGCCGACGCGCCGTTTTCTTCGTGGTTGTTGAAGCCCGGCTTCGCAGCAGTGACGGTGAACGCTTCGACTTTATCGCCAACGGTTTTCATGCGAGTGCTCCTTCGTGTGTTGGAAAAACAGCATGTTGAGGCTACCAGCTCGTGGTAACGAGGGCGTTACACCGCTCCACTATAGTTCTATGAAACTATCTGTTCAATAGTTTTTTTCTAACGAGGTGGATAGTTATTATTCAACACGGCGCGGGGCTGCAGCGATTACAAGGGTCACAAACGGCTGTTGTGGTCAGGCGCCTTTTGCCAGCGGAAACTCGATCGTGACTTCGAGCCCCGGTCCTGGCGTGCGATTGCGCAAGCGCAGCGCGCCGCGGTAACGGCCGACCAGCCGCTGGACAATTGCCATACCAAGGCCCGTGCCGTTGGCCTGCGTGCGCGCCGAATTCACGCGATAGAAAGGGCGGGTGACGAGCGCCAACTGATCCTCCGGAATGCCCGGGCCTTCATCGACCACCGACAATTCGACCCGGGAGTGCGACACCCGGGTCTCCAGAATCACGTGCGGGATGCCGTCGCCGTCGCTCAGGCCGTATTTGCGCGCGTTCTCCAGCAGATTGCCGACCACGCGCCGCATATCGGTCTCGTCGGCCTCGATCACCGCCGACGGCGCGAGCCGCGTAATCAGGCGCAAGCTGTCCTCGCTCTGCATACGCGCGGCCAGTTCGCCGGCGATCACGGAAAGGTCGACTGGCTCCGGCACACGCTGCACCGGGCGCGCGTAATCGAGGAACCGGCCGATGATCATGTCCATCTGCTCGATGTCGTCGACCATTGCGTCTTTCGTGCTTTGGTCCGACGGACTCATTTCGGTTTCGAGCCGCAGCCGGGCGAGCGGAGTGCGCAGATCGTGCGAGATGCCCGCGAGCATCAGCGCGCGGTCGGCTTCGAGCTGTTCGAGATCCTGCACCATCTGGTTGAAACTGCGGTTGGTTTCGGCGGCCACGCCCATGCCGCGCTCGGGCAGCGGCTCAGGCGACTGGCCCGAGCCGACTTTGCGCGCGGCCATGGCGAGCCGCGCGAACGGCCGGTTCACCAGACTCGTGATGAACGCCGCGCCGAACAGCGACAGCGCCAGCGCGAACACGCCCCAGCCGGCCCATTGCAAGCCGGTAGCGTTGTCGAGCTGATCGCGGTCGAGCGCGACCCAGTAGTCGTCGTCGTCGATCTTGAAGCTGATCCACACGCCGTTGATGTCGTTCACGCTTTGTGCGATGACAGTGTCGTCGCCGAGGCGGCCGCGAATGTCGTGCTCGATCAGGCGGTTCAGCGACTCGTCGGGCTGGAGCTTGTATTTGTCGGTTGCTTCGCGCGGGTACACCCGCACCCCTTCATTGCTTTCCAGATCCTGCAGCAGCGCACGCCGCAGGTCGGGATCGGAATAGAGGAGGGCGGTGCGGGTGAGCTTGACGATCGCGACGAGTTGCAAAGCCACGCGCTGCGCGCGCGGCTCGCGTTCGATCACCCGGAAGCTCTGGAACCACGCGGCGAGACTGACTGCGATCAGTAGCGCGATCAACAGAAAGGTCCGCCAGAAAAGGCCGCCGAACGCGAGCGTCAGGAGGCGCCGGTCGATCCGCATGGGCCCTTCTTATCTGAAATCAGAAACAGGAGATGAAAACAAACTCAGGCTGCACCGTCGGGGATGAAGACGTAGCCCAGACCCCAAACGGTCTGAATGAAACGCGGGCTGCCCGGATCGGGCTCGATCAGCTTGCGCAGACGCGAGATCTGCACGTCGAGACTGCGGTCGAAGACTTCATATTCACGGCCACGCGCGAGCTCCATCAGCTTTTCGCGCGACAGCGGCTGGCGCGGATGACGCGCGAACACCTTGAGCACCGAGAACTCGCCCGTGGTCAGCGGAATTTCCTGGCCGGCCTTGGTGAGCGTGCTGGTGGCGAGGTTCAGCGCGAACTCGCCGAATTCGAACACCTCGGTGGTTTCGGACGGCGCGCCCGGCAACTCCGACGGCGACTGACGGCGCAGCACCGCGTGGATACGCGCGACCAGTTCGCGCGGATTGAACGGCTTGGGCAAATAGTCGTCGGCGCCCATTTCGAGGCCGACAATACGGTCGACGTCTTCACCCTTGGCCGTCAGCATGATGATCGGCGTGCGGTCGTTGCTGCCGCGCAAGCGGCGGCAGATCGACAGGCCGTCCTCGCCGGGCAGCATCAGATCGAGCACCAGCAGATCGAAGCGCTCACGCACCCAGAGCTTGTTCATGGACGGCGCGTTCTCGGCAACGTAGACATTGAAGCCCTGTTCACCGAGGTAGCGGCGCAACAGATCGCGCAGGCGTGGATCGTCGTCGACGACGAGGATTTTCGAAGGGTTTTTGGTTTCCATGGTCGGCATCTTAGCGCGATTAGAAAGTGGTGCGCGGTTGCATCGTTTACCGGGTTACAGTCAGTTACAAAATTTACCCGCACTGTGGCACGACGTAAAGCATGGGCAGTTAGACTCCTTTACTGAATGCGGCTGTTCGGTGGATACTTCACTCGACAATAACTCTCGCACCCGGCTCGTTACTGGGGTCTGTATACGCATTTGAGGTAGCCGGTTGCCGCGCCACGAAGGGAACAACATGAAGGGAGGGGTTTGGCCGAATGTGCGCCTGAGCGTCATTACACTGGCAGTAGCCGGTACGCTTGCAGGCTCGCTGGGACCAACGCTCGCCCATGCCCAGCCTTCTGCCGACAGAGCGGCGAGTGAGCATGAGCACGCGCCCAAGCCCGCCAACTCCCGGGCTAACCACCGCAACCCAAGTCCCGACCGTCCCGCATCAGACGTGATGTTGCGCACGGCAGTTCCCCCCGATCTTGATCAACGTCGTCGCGATGGTCATATGACGCCCGACGAACGGCGTCTGTTGCGGCAGCACATCGAAGATGCGGTCCGCGAACTCTACAAGCGGTAGCTATTTTCGTGCCTGCTCGAGGCACGTGTGTCGCGCAGGCTCCTTGCGTGAAATATTCCGTTGCACTTCCATCGTCACTTTCTTCCGTGCGGACGGCCGTTGAGCGGTCTGCGTGTTCCTGCATGGACACTCCCTTTCGTGACCGTCCGTCATTCCTGGCGCCTGACCATGCAGCGGGCGAGGCGCGGTAATCGCGGCCGATAGGTTGTAATCTCGGCGTACTGCGCGCGCTCAGCGTTACGAAACATTACCTGCAGCGTGAGTGCGCAAGACGTGAGCATGTCATCAAAGTTGACTGGCTGCCTGCCATTGTGACGTGTGAAATAGCGGGCGCCGATCAAGGTAGCGTACGCTTCGATGTCACGAACCGGGGCACACGCATTCCAGAACTGCGTCGACCGCGGCCCGGCTCACGCCATCGCGATCGAACGAGGAGCAGGATGAAACGACGCAGCTTTCTTTCGATGAGCGCAGCCGCCGGCGCAACACTTTCGCTGCGGAGCGCGTTCGGTGTGCAGGCGCCCACGGCGCGCGCGTGGTCAAGCTGCGGCTCACACAACCTGCTGATTCTCGTCGAACTGAAAGGCGGCAACGACGGTTTGAATACCGTGATTCCGTTTGCTGATCCTGCCTACTACAACCTGCGCAAAAACATCTGCATCAAACGCGAGCACGCGATTGCGCTCGATGAGCGCACTGCGCTGCATCCCTCGCTGCTGCCGTTGATGCCGCTTTGGCGCAACCGGCAACTCGCGGTCGTGCAAGGCGTCGGCTACGCGCAACCGAATCTCTCGCACTTCCGCTCGACCGAGATCTGGGATACCGCGTCGCGCTCCGATCAGTATCTGCGCGAAGGTTGGCTGACGCGTGCATTTGCGCAGATGCCGGTGCCCGCCGGTCTTGCCGCTGACGGCGTGGTGATCGGCAATGCAGAGATGGGGCCGTTCGCGAACGGCGAACGTGCGATCGCGCTGGGCGCTTCGACGCAACCCGGCAACGCATCGCGCCTCGCAAGTCCCGCGCCGCTGCACGAGCGCAATGTCGCAGGGTCGCGGATTTTCGACGTCGGTAACGAGATCGGGAACGCCGACGACGGTCTGCGCGCCGCGCGGCATCACGTGCAGTTGAATACAGTGTTCCCCGGCGGCGTATTCGGCAGTTCGGTCAAGGCTGCAATGCAGATGCTCGCCGAGTGCGGCACGCTGCAAGAACAACACCGAAGCGGGCGGGGCGTCGCCGCGATCCGTCTGACGCTGAGCGGGTTCGATACGCATCACAACCAGCCGGCGCAGCAGGCAGTGTTGCTAGGACAACTCGCTGAAGGATTGGCATCGATGAAAGCGGCGCTCGTCGAACTTGGCCGCTGGGACCGCACGCTGGTGATGACTTATGCCGAGTTCGGGCGCCGTGCGCAAGAGAACCACAGCAACGGCACCGAACACGGCACCGTGGCGCCGCACTTCGTCATGGGCGCACGCGTGCGGGGCGGTTTGTACGGACTGCCGCCGGCGCTCGCTCGGCTCGACGGCAACGGCGACTTACCGCTCGGCGTCGATTTTCGACAGCTGTATGCGACCGTGCTTGGGTCCTGGTGGGGGCTCGACGCGTCGACGATTCTGCAGCAACGGTTCGAGCCGTTGCCACTACTGCGCGTTTGATGCTGCCTGAAGCGGGACTACTTTAAGCAGGACTACTGCAAGACTTGGCGGCAACGCGTGAGACAATGGCCAGCTTCAAGCCGGCGTCAACGTGAAGCGGCGCATCGAGCCGTCTCGGGTGCCCAGTCTACTTCGCGCGCCACGCGATCCAGAGCTTGCGGATCGGCGTCAACGCGATGCGCTGATGCAGAACGTGATAACCGTCGCGTTCGATTTCCTCGAGCAGCGCCAGCGCCAGCGCCGCCAGCGCAAGCAGTGTGCGCTGCGCGCGGCGCTCGGCGGCGGGCACAGCGGCGAGCGCGGTCTGCAACGCATCGCGGGCACGCCAAGTTTCGAAGCGCATCAACCCGGTGAATGCATCGCTATATTTTCGATTGATCAGATCGGCAGCGGTGACGTTGAAGCGCTGCATTTCGTCGATAGGAATGTAGATGCGGCCGTGACGCGCATCGTTGCCCGTCTCGACGACAAACTGTGCGAGCAGCAGCGCCTCGCCAAGCGGCGCCGACCAGTCCTGCGCCCGCGCGGCGTCTTTCGCCGTGGCGCGCGCGACCAGCGACGCAAAGGTGCCCCCCACGCTTTGCAGATAGCGCCGCAGATTCGGATAGTCGAGGTAACGCGCCTGGTCGAGGTCGATTTCGAAGCCGGCGAGCAATGCCTGCAGTGCCGAAGATTCCGCCTTCACATCGGGCAGATAAGCCGCGAGCGCGTTGGAAACCGGATGCGAGGGCGAGCCCGACGCCATCGCAGCGATTTCGTTTTGCCACCACGCGAGTTTCGTGCGGCCGATCGCCGGATCGCTGATCTCCTTGACCGTCTCCTCGAATTCGCGGCGCAACGCGAACAGCGCCGTCAGCAGCGGTTGATTTGCTGTGGGCGCCTGCCTAAGCGCATAGTAAGTGCTCGATCCTGGGGGCGCCGCTTTCTGCTGGCAATATTCGTCGAAATTCACTGGATTGGAAATGTGGGGAAGGGCAGGCGAAGAAGGGGCACGGCATGCCTGCGTCAAGCCAAAAATTGTAGCATCGGCGTCGCTTCTACAGATGCTGCGAAGGTGCAGACAAGCGCGAATCAATCGGTTAGAATCTCGCGCTTACGCTTTCGGGCGCCTGTTTCCGGCGCGTTCGCGAGCAGGCCGGACATCGGGCAGTACGCACAGCGGCGTGCCCGGCTGCGAGGGTGGCGAAATTGGTAGACGCACCAGGTTTAGGTCCTGACGCCCGCAAGGGTGTAGGGGTTCGAGTCCCCTCCCTCGCACCATTTATCTGTAGCGAAGAACCCCGTTAAGTCGTTGGACTGACGGGGTTTTTTGTTTCTGGCGCGCGTGTCGGGCAGGCTTTGCCCGACAGCGCTCAGACGCCGGGCGTGCCGGATTGCGCCTGTGCACCCGGCAGTTCCGCCTGCGCCGCGCCTTCGAGGAAGCGGCGGGTCGATTCGAATGCTTGAAGCATCTGATCCGGCCACGGCGTTTGCAGCATGACCGACTGATGGTTTTCGAATGCCGACGACAACAGTTTTACCAGCTCGGGCGAGCGAAGATGACGCAGCAGCACGCTGACCGCGATCGCCGTCGCCTGGCTCGCGCCGGCGGTCTGGAGTTCCGAAGCGGTGAGTGCCGCGACCTGCTTGTTGATGTCCACTGAAACTTCCTTGGATGAAAAGTGGGAGTGTGAAGGCGCGGTGGCCAATGGCGAATTTTGACATGGTTGACGGGTTGTCGCGAATCCGGGCGGGGTGCGGCGGCTCTGCGGCGGCGTGGTGGCGTGCGAATGCGCGCATGTGCGCGGGCCAATTTAGGTAATCTGGACCCTCAGCGCGCCTGAGGTCATCATTTGGGCGACGCGGCTGTTTTTGCTTAATCGGGGCGCGCTGTTGACGGTTAGCCGCCGCCGGTTTAGTCCTGTTCGTCCTGTCACTCGCGACGGGCATCGAGCGGCTCGCGTCTTTAGTCGGTATCGGTTCGAGGTTGGCTCTGGCCGGCCACTTCTCACGTTGCCATTCAAGGTTGTGCTCCCGGAAACTGCGCAATGAAGCGTCTCTTGAGACTGACCGGCGGGTGCCTGGCGCTCGCAGCCCTATGGACCTCGGCGCCCGCTGCGGCCGCCGATGCTTTCGCGCGGCATTTCGCGCTCCAGCTCGAAGACGGCGCCGCGTTTTACAGCGTGACGCTGTCAGCTCCCGTGTATGAGGCCAGCCGCCGCGGCGATCTCGGCGATCTGCGCGTCTTCAACGGCGCCGGCGAAGCCGTGCCATATTCGCTCGACGCGCCGCGCGAGCCCGCGCGCATTCCGCCGGCCCTGCGCCAGGTGCGCTGGTTTCCGTTGTCGTCCGCCGCTACGGGCGACAATGGCCCGCCGCCCGGGGTCGCAATGTCGGCCGACGGATCGTTGCGCGCGACCTCGGCCCCGCCGCCGCGCGCCCAACACGATGTGGACCTGATCGATGCCGGGCGCGCGGCGCGGGCCGGCCGCGTCGGGGCGTTGCTCGTGCATCTGCGTGACGACAACTACCAGGGTCGCGTGCGCGTCGAGGCCAGCGACGATTTGCGTCATTGGCAGCCAGCGGGTGATGCGCAACTGCTCAAGGTCAACTACAACGGCAGCACCCTGAGCCAGGACCGGATCGAACTGGACGGCGTTCACGTGCGTTACCTTCGCTTGCACTGGCTCGACGGCGCGCCGTATGTCGATTCGATTGATGCTGAGGTGCTGGCGGCTGGCGTCGATGCTGCGCGCCGTGCGGACATGAAGCGGGAATGGCGCAAAGGCCTCGTCGCTCAGGCCGGCGTGAAGCCCGGCGAATATTTCTTCTCGACGGGCCGGCCGTATCCGGTCGACCGCTTGGTCATCGGTTTGCCGCAGCCCAATACGGTGGCGCCGGCGATCGTCTACTCGCGGGCGGGTCTGAACGCGCCGTGGCGGGAGGTCGCCCACGCGACGCTGTTCCGCTTGCATAACGGCGAGGTGGAACAGAGTAACGCTGCACTCGAATTGAAGCCCGACACGGATCGTCAATGGCGCGTGGTGGTCGACACGCGCAACGGTGGAGTCGGCGTTGGTGCATTGACGGTTGCGGCGGGCTGGCATCCGGCGACGCTGACTTTCGCCGCGCAGGGGGACGAGCCGTTCACGCTGGCGGTGGGGAGCGCGGCGACGACGTCGGCGGCGGTCAGTCGCGACGTATTGTTGAAGGACGCGTCGTCGGTTGTCGCGACGGCGCGCCTCGGCGATGCGCCGCACGTTGTGCAGCAGACGGGTGCGCCGCCCGTGGCCGGCGATCCGGCGGTGTTGCGCCGCTATTTGCTATGGGCAGCTTTGGCGCTGGCGGTGGGTTCGCTCGGGGTGATCGCCTGGTGGCGCGCGCGCGTTGTGCAAACGCGGGCCGGTCAGGTGGCCGGTGGGTTGCCGGGTGGCGCCGGTACGGTGGGGACTGCGACTGACAACGCGGAAATTGCTGGTGGCGATGCAGATGGGCCCAGCAACGAAAAGGGACCTGGCAACGAAAAGGGGTGATTTTGGCGCTCGGGCGACAGCGCCGCGAAAAGCCGCGGCGTCGCTGAAGCGGGCGTTACTTACTTGCCAACTGCGAGCGGTGCGAGCACCGGCTGCGTCTTTTAGCCGATAGGTTTACGAATCAATCTCCAGACACAACGACGCTGAAGCAAGCGGCGCCAGCGCCAGCAGCGGCCCGTAAGCAAATCAACACAGCAGCGCTGCGCACCCGCCACGCATCATTGCGCGCGCGCTGTCATCGTCTCGATGACCTTGTCGAGCGCAGCGCCGAATGCGGCCTTTTCCTGCTCGTCGAGACAGTCGAACATATCGCCGTTCCACTTGCGCGCGATCGGCATCACCTTCCGGTATAGCGCACGGCCGTCCGGTGTCAGCGAAATCAGCACCACACGGCCGTCTTCGGCGCTCGGCTGGCGTTGCACGAGTCCCTGCCGGATCATCGCTTCGGCCGCGCGGCTCGCCTGGCTTTTGTCGAGATTGGCGTGCCTCGCCAGATCCATGATCGAGAACGGGCCGAACGAGCCCACCGACGCAATTACCCGTGCCTCAGGCAGGCTCACGCCGAGCTTCGCCTGATAGCGCTCGCTGATGCCACGCTCCGCGAGTTTGTTCAGCACATGCAGCCGGTACGTGAGGAATTGTTCGAGCCCGGCTTTAACGGAGTCCTTCATGGTCATCCCGAGGTGAGTGGAGCGGTCGCGGCGCTGTGATTGTTGCCGCAACCGTCCCGCCGGTCAACGCGTGCCGTATTTGAGGCGCGTCAGTTGTTCGGCCTCGTTGGCGAGCAGGCGGGCCGCGTCGCTAATCGCGACTTCTAGCGTGATCGGGCCGGGCGCCGGCGAGAAGCAACCGCTGAAGTGTTCGGCGAGGCGCGGCAAGGCCGCTGAATCGACCGCACCGGACAGCAGCGTGGCGGGCACACCGGCCGCTTGCGCATGACGGCAGGCGATGAAGGGCGCCTTGCCGTGCAGCGTTTGCACGTCCGAGCGGCCTTCGCCGGTAATCAGCCAGTCCGCGCCCGTGAGCGCGGCGTCGAGACCGATCTGCCGCGCAACCGTTTCCGCCCCCGGCTCGAACTGCGCGCCGAGCATGTGCAGCGCGAAGCCGAGGCCGCCGGCTGCGCCCGCGCCTGGCAGCTCGCGCGCGGTGCGCCCAAGCGCGGCTTCGAGCAGGTCGGCGAAGCGGGCGAGGGCGGCGTCGATCGCCGCCACCTGATCCGGCTTGACGCCCTTTTGCGGACCGAATACCGCGGTCGCACCGTGCTCGCCGGTCAGCGGGTTGTCCACGTCCGACATGCCTACGAACTGCGCGTCCGCGAGCCGGGCGTCGAGTTGCGAAACGTCGACGCGCACAACCCGCGCGAGCTGTTCAGGCGTGCCATCGAGTTCGTTGTCGTGCGCGTCGAACAGTTTGAGGCCGAGGCCGGTCAGCAGGCCGGCGCCGCCGTCGTTGGTGCTGCTGCCGCCCAGCGCGACGAAAAAGCGTCGCACGCCGGCATCCAGCAGCGCGCGAACCGCCTCGCCCATCCCGCGCGTGCTGCGCGCTTCGACCGGCACACCCATCCCCACCGGATCCGTGATGCCGACGATCTCGGCCGTTTCAATGATCGCGCTGCCGTCCGCGAGCAGGCCGGTCAGCGCTTCGCGCAGCGGACCGGCCGCGCCGCGCACGTTCAGCTTGCGGCGTTCGCCCCCGCTCGTGAGCATCGCGTCGAGCGTGCCTTCGCCGCCGTCGGCCATCGGACAGATGCGCACGCTGGCGTCGGGCCGGGCGCGCTGGATGCCCGTCGCGATCGCCTGCGCGACCTGTTCCGCGCTAAGCGAGCCTTTGAAGGAATCGGGAGCAATGACGACGACAGGCGAGGACGACGAATTCGGCATGGTGTCTCTGAATGGTTGGACTCGTTGCGAGGACGGGGATTGGATACGGGCGCAGCCCCGAGCGCGTGCGTTAGCTTATCAGCATGGGCGCGCCGACTGAATATGTCGGACGGCATAGCCGGAATCGTCAGCGGCGAAGCGCGCGCCGCCCGCGGCCTGCCGATGACGTGCGAGCTGCGCAGTGCCGGTGAACCGGCTGCGCGAGCCGGACGCGCACAAGCAGCGAAAGGCGCCGGCAACCCCGCAAACGGACGGAGGAGTCCGTGCGTACCCTGGAAGGAAACCGCGCCGAAACAGCCCGGAAAGCCGCCGGAATGCCGATAAAAACGCGCGCATTCATCGAATCCCGGCTAGGCGCGCAAATAGTTTGCTAAAATATTCGGCTCTTTGGACCCAACCGTGCTGCCGGCGGCCTGCAAGCCCGCGGCGCAGGCGCGCAATCGACGCGAAGCGACGTCGAAAAGCGGCACGGAGAAGATAACTGATTCGCTCGAATAATTTTAGGACGATTGAAGCCATGGCTAACGTTGTTGAAAACCTCGGCAAGCTCGAACGCCGCGTAACGATTTCCCTGCCGAAGGACGCCGTGCAGAAGGAAGTGGACTCGCGTATCCGTCAACTCGCGAAGAACGTGCGCATGCCGGGCTTCCGCCCGGGCAAGGTGCCGCTCAAGATGGTGACGCAACAGTATTCGGGTCAGGTGGAAGCCGAAGTGCTGAGCGACAAGGTCGGCAAGGAATTCTTCGACATCAGCCGCGCCGAAAACCTGCGCGTCGCCGGCCAGCCGAGCTTCGCGCCGAAGACCGACGCGGTTGAAGGCGACTACGCGTTCGACGCAACCTTCGAGGTGTACCCGGAAGTGAAGCTGGGCGATGTCGCGACGGCTGAAATCGAGCGCACCACGACCACCATCAGCGAAGCGGAAATCGACCGCACGCTGGAAATCCTGCGCAAGCAGCGCGTGCATTTCCACGCTCGCGGCGAAGCCGGCGAGCACGGCGACGGCGGCGCGGACACGGCTGCGAAAGAAGGCGATCGCGTGACGGTCGACTTCGTCGGCAAGATCGACGGTGAAGTGTTTCAGGGCGGCAGCGCGGAAGACTTCGCGTTCGTGCTGGGCGAAGGCCGCATGCTGCCGGAATTCGAAAAGGCGGCGCAGGGCCTGAAGGGCGGCGAGTCGAAGGAATTCGATCTGGCCTTCCCCGAGGACTACCACGGCAAGGACGTGGCAGGCAAGACGGCGCAATTCACGATCACGATGAAGAAGATCGAATGGCCGCACCTGCCGGAAATCGACGCTGATTTCGCGAAGTCGCTCGGCATTGAAGACGGCGATCAGACCAAGATGCGCGCCGAGATCAAAGACAATCTCGAACGCGAAGCGAAGCGCCGCACGCAAGCCATCGTCAAGAATCAGGTGATGGACGCGCTGCTGAAGATTTCGGAACTCGACGTGCCGAACGCGCTGATCGAACAGGATCAGGAGCGCCTCGTCGCAATGGCTCGTCAGGATCTGGAGCAACGTGGCGTGCCGAACGCCAAGGACGCACCGATCCCGGCCGCGATGTTCAAGGAACAGGCAGAGCGCCGCGTCAAGCTGGGCCTCGTGCTGGCCGAACTGGTCAAGGCCAACGAACTACAAGCGAAGCCGGAGCAGATTCGCGCCGAAGTCGACGAATTCGCGAAAAGCTACGAAGACCCGAAGGAAGTCGTCCGCTGGTATTATTCAAACCAGCAACGTCTTGCTGAAATGGAAGCGTACGTCGTTGAAGCTAACGTCGTCGAATTCGTGCTCGGCAAGGCCAAGGTGACGGACAAGGAAGTGAGCTTCGAAGAACTGGCAAGCGCAACGGCGCAAGCGTAAGTGTTGCTGCAACGGCGTGCCGGCTGTCGGAGCGACGGCCAGCACGCCGTTTTTTTGTGCTGTTTTGGTGCTGTTAATGTGCACTACGCGTTGCGTTCTTTAGCACGACGCGTTCGTACTGATCGCGCACTTGAATACGGGCTCGCCGCACACACCTGTCTAGCGTCCAATATCCAGAATATTTCCAGACAAGGATCCATTGCATGACCTTTCGCGCCCAAATGCTGGACACGTTGACCTCCCAGTCGTCCCGGGATCTCGAAGCGCAGGCGCTCGGACTGGTGCCGATCGTCGTGGAAACGAGCGGCCGGGGCGAGCGCTCGTATGACATTTACTCTCGTCTTCTGAAGGAACGCATTGTGTTCCTGGTAGGTGAAGTGAACGACCAGACGGCCAATCTCGTCGTCGCGCAGATGCTATTCCTCGAGAGCGAGAATCCGGACAAGGACATCAGCTTCTACATCAACAGCCCCGGCGGCTCGGTGTCGGCGGGCATGGCGATCTACGACACGATGCAGTTCATCAAGCCGGACGTCTCCACGCTGTGCATGGGTCTTGCGGCCAGCATGGGCGCGTTCCTGCTGGCAGCGGGTGCAAAGGGCAAGCGTTTCGCGTTGCCGAATTCGCGCGTGATGATCCACCAGCCGCTCGGCGGTGCGCGCGGTCAGGCGTCGGACATCGAAATCCAGGCGCGCGAAATTCTGTATTTGAAGGAGCGGCTGAATCATCTGCTCGCGCACCATACGGGCCAGCCGGTCGAGCGCATCGCGCGCGACACCGACCGCGACAACTTCATGTCCGGCGACGACGCGCAAGCGTATGGACTGGTTGACCAGGTCGCGCACAAGCGTCCTTGATCTGGTGCGGCTTTGCCCCAAATTGGGGCGAAGCCGTCGGCGGATCTGTTGTGAAATAATCGAGAATCGTCCGAGCGCCTGCGGCAAGCGCCGTCACCTTGGCTCAAGTCCCGCCGCGCCCAACTGCGAGGCGGGGGCAAACGGCGTATCATGTAATTGAGTGTCCGGAGGCTCACACATCTATGGCGGACAAAAAAGGTTCTAACAGCGAAAAGCTGTTGTATTGCTCGTTTTGCGGCAAGAGCCAGCATGAAGTCAAGAAACTGATTGCCGGCCCGTCGGTGTTCATCTGCGATGAATGTATCGACCTGTGCAACGAAATCATTCGTGACGAAGCTGCCGGCGCGGGTATCGAGGCGGGCTTGTCCAAGTCCGATCTGCCGAGCCCGCAGGAAATCCGTGAAATCCTCGACCAGTACGTGATCGGTCAGGAACGCGCGAAGAAAATCCTCGCGGTCGCGGTGTACAACCACTACAAGCGCCTGAAGCATCTCGACAAGAAGGACGAGATCGAGCTGTCCAAGAGCAACATCCTGCTGATCGGACCGACCGGCTCCGGCAAGACGCTGCTCGCGCAGACGCTCGCGCGCCTTCTGAACGTCCCGTTCGTGATCGCCGATGCGACCACATTGACGGAAGCCGGCTATGTCGGCGAAGACGTCGAGAACATCATCCAGAAGCTGCTGCAGAACTGCAATTACGAAGTCGACAAGGCCCAGCGAGGCATTGTCTACATCGACGAAATCGACAAGATCAGCCGCAAGTCGGACAACCCGTCGATCACCCGCGACGTGTCGGGCGAAGGCGTGCAGCAGGCTTTGCTGAAGCTGGTCGAAGGCACGATGGCGTCGGTGCCGCCGCAGGGTGGCCGTAAGCATCCGAATCAAGACTTTATCCAGGTCGACACCACCAACATTCTTTTCATTTGTGGCGGCGCGTTCGACGGGCTCGAGAAGGTCATCGTTGATCGTACCGAGAAGACCGGCATTGGTTTCGGCGCGAGCGTAAAGAGCAAGCAGGACCGTGACGCCGGCGAAGTGCTGCGCGAAGTGGAACCGGAAGATCTGATCAAGTTCGGCCTGATTCCGGAACTGATCGGCCGTCTGCCGGTGGTTGCCACGCTCGGCAAGCTGGACGAAGTGGCTTTGATGAAAATCCTCGTCGAACCGAAGAATGCATTGGTGAAGCAGTACCACAAGCTGTTCAACATGGAACGCGTCGAGCTCGAGATTCGCCCGGCGGCGTTGCAGGCCGTGGCGCGCAAAGCAATCCGTCGCAAGACGGGCGCGCGGGGCTTGCGTTCCATCCTGGAACAAGCGTTGCTTGACGTGATGTACGACCTGCCGCAAATGAAAGGTGTCAGCAAGGTCATCATCGACGACAACGTGATCGACGGCGACGGCAAACCGCTACTGATTTACGAAGACGCGCCCAAGGTGGCGGGTTCGAACTGATCGGCTTTCGGGTACCGCAAAAAAGCCGTTCATGGCGACGTGAACGGCTTTTTCGTTTATCGTGTGGTCAGCATGGTTGTTTTCACTATGGAGTCACTGAACCTTCGGAGTCACTGAACTTTTCCCACACGCGGAGGCTTGCAATATTTTCTGCTGGCCTCACCTATCGAACGAACTGATTCCACTCATGGGGAAATGAAATGTCAGGAACCCAACTCCTCCCGCCGGAACGCATTACGCTCCCGCTGCTCCCGCTGCGCGACGTAGTCGTCTTCCCGCACATGGTGATTCCGCTCTTCGTAGGCCGCCCGAAGTCGATCAAGGCTCTCGAAGCAGCGATGGAAGGCGGCAAGCACATCATGCTCGTCGCCCAGAAAACGGCTGCGAAAGATGAGCCGACCGAAAAGGACATGTACGAAGTAGGGTGTGTTGCCAACATCCTGCAAATGCTGAAGCTGCCCGACGGCACGGTGAAGGTGCTCGTCGAGGGTTTGCAGCGCGCGAAGACCCTTTCCATCGAAGAACAGGAAACGCAGTTCTCGTGCGAAGTCATGCCGCTCGAACCCGACCACGCCGACAGCGCTGAAACCGAAGCGCTGCGTCGCGCGATCGTGTCGCAGTTCGACCAGTATGTGAAGCTGAACAAGAAGATCCCGCCGGAGATCCTGACGTCGCTGTCGGGTATCGACGAAGCCGGGCGTCTGGCCGACACGATCGCGGCACATCTGCCGCTCAAGCTCGACCAGAAGCAACACATCCTCGAGATGTTTCCGGTAATCGAGCGACTCGAGCATCTGCTCGCGCAACTCGAGGCCGAGATCGACATCCTGCAGGTCGAAAAGCGCATCCGTGGGCGCGTGAAGCGTCAGATGGAGAAGAGCCAGCGCGAGTACTACCTGAACGAACAGGTCAAGGCGATCCAGAAGGAACTCGGCGAAGGCGAAGAAGGTGCGGACCTCGAAGAACTCGAGAAGCGCATCACGGCTGCCCGCATGCCGAAGGAAGCCAAGAAGAAGGCCGACGCCGAACTGAAGAAACTCAAGTTGATGTCGCCGATGTCGGCTGAAGCGACGGTCGTGCGCAACTATATCGACACGCTGATCGGCTTGCCGTGGCGCAAGAAGAGCAAGGTCAATAACGACCTCTCGAATGCGGAACGCGTGCTCGACGAAGACCACTTCGGTCTCGAGAAGGTGAAGGAACGCATTCTCGAGTATCTCGCGGTCCAGCAACGTGTCGACAAGGTCAAGGCGCCGATCCTCTGCCTCGTTGGGCCTCCGGGTGTCGGTAAGACGTCGCTGGGTCAGTCGATCGCTCGCGCGACGAACCGCAAGTTCGTGCGTATGGCGCTCGGCGGCGTGCGCGATGAAGCCGAGATTCGCGGTCACCGTCGGACGTACATCGGTTCGATGCCCGGCAAGATTCTGCAAAGCCTGACCAAGGTCGGCGTGCGCAATCCGCTCTTCCTGCTCGACGAAGTCGACAAGATGGGCCAGGATTTCCGCGGCGATCCGTCGTCGGCGTTGCTCGAAGTGCTCGATCCGGAACAGAATCACACGTTCGCCGATCACTACGTCGAAGTGGACTTCGATCTGTCGGACGTGATGTTCGTGGCGACGTCGAACTCGCTGAACATTCCGCCGCCATTGCTCGACCGGATGGAAGTGATCCGTCTGTCGGGTTACACGGAAGACGAGAAGGTCAGCATCGCGCAGCGTTATCTGTTGCCGAAGCAGAAGAAGAACAACGGCCTCAAGGATGGCGAGGTCGATGTGACGGAAACCGCGATCCGCGACATCATTCGTTACTACACGCGCGAAGCGGGTGTGCGTTCGCTCGAGCGTGAAATTTCGAAGATCTGCCGCAAGGTCGTGAAGATGCTTCTGCTTAAGAAGGCGGAAGGCGCGGTGAAGGTGGACGGCAGCAATCTCGACACCTTCCTCGGCGTGCGCAAGTATGACTTCGGTCTGGCTGCGAAGGAAAATCAGGTGGGCCAGGTTACAGGTCTCGCGTGGACGGAAGTCGGCGGCGATCTGCTGACCATCGAAGCCGCGGTGATGCCGGGTAAGGGCAATGTGATCCGCACGGGTTCGCTCGGCGACGTGATGAAGGAATCCGTCGAAGCAGCGCGCTCGGTCGTGCGCTCGCGTTCGCGTCGTCTTGGCGTCAAGGACGAAGCGTTCGAGAAGCAGGACATTCACATTCACGTGCCGGAAGGCGCTACGCCGAAGGACGGTCCTTCGGCCGGTATCGCGATGACGACCGCGCTGGTGTCGGTATTGACCGGTATTCCGGTGCGTGCCGACGTCGCGATGACGGGCGAAATCACGTTGCGTGGCGAAGTCCTGCCGATCGGCGGCCTGAAGGAAAAGCTGCTGGCGGCGCATCGCGGCGGCATCAAGCTGGTGCTGATTCCGGAAGAAAACGTCAAGGACTTGACGGAGATTCCGGACAACGTGAAGAACGCGATCGAAATCGTGCCGGTCCGCTGGATCGACAAGGTGCTCGAACTGGCGCTCGAACGTGTGCCGCAAGCGTTGCCGGAAGAAGAGCCCAAGCCTGCTACACCTGTTGCGACGGAGTCGGGCAAAGACGCCGCCACGGAGTTCGTGAAGCACTAATCAGACTGAAGCAATTGGCAGCGAAAGTGGTTGCTGAACAAAAACCCGCGGTCTAGGCCGCGGGTTTTTTCTTGTCCGCGCGATCTTGGGACCGCGTCTCGTAGCTCGCGTTTTCCCATCTTTTGAGTAATGCGCGCGGTCTGTGCCGCCCGATTGCATGCGTATTGATTGCAAGCAATATCTGGTGGTAAGAATCCTCTTAAAAAACGCCTCGAATCAGGCTCAACCCGGCTTGACACAACGGTTTCGGCCCATTCTAATGAGGCGGCTCGGCGTTACCCGCCAGCCGCGTGATGCCAGGTGCTAAAGAGCACTATCGCGATTGCCATAAACATTCTCGGGGGTTGGAATGAACAAGACGGAATTGATCGATCACATTGCACAGCAAGCCGACATTTCGAAGGCTGCGGCAGGCCGTGCACTCGATGCAGTGATCGGTGGCGTCAAAGGTACGTTGAAGAAAGGCGGTTCGGTCACGTTGGTCGGTTTTGGCACGTTCGCGGTCGGCAAACGGACCGCCCGCACGGGACGCAATCCGCGCACCGGTGCTGAGATCAAAATCAAGGCAGCGAAAGTTCCTAAATTTAGGCCTGGTAAAGCTCTGAAGGATGCGCTAAACTAACGGGCTTGCTGCTTGAGAAATGTCAGGTAGCGAACTCAAGTAGGAAATTCAGCAGTAAGCAGAAGCACAGTGAATCGGAAATGGGTGCTTAGCTCAGTTGGTAGAGCGGCGCCCTTACAAGGCGTAGGTCGGGAGTTCGAGCCTCTCAGCACCCACCATTTCGTTTCACGATTAGCGTCCAAGCAGGTCCGAAGAGAACTGCTGCAGTACACAGAAACCCGCGTGGCTATTGGCTCCGCGGGTTTTTTATTGCTTGTTGCAGATCAATAGACGTCCGGCAAAGGCCAGCGAAAGCTGGCCTTTTATCGTTGTACTTTTCGTTGTATTTTGACTCCTGTGCCCTCCACTGGTCACGTAGCCAACGATGGCTCGCTCTCCACTCCACCAACTCACACGGCTCGAGATCGTCAACGCGAAAGCGGCTGTCAAGCCTCACACGTTGTCGGATGGCGGCCGCCTTTACATTCTGATCAAGCCGGACGGAGCGAAGCTTTGGCGATGGAATTACGATTTCGCCGGCAAGACCAAAACGATGGCGCTAGGCGGGTGGCCAGAGGTTTTGGAAAAAGAGAGGCTCACGCTACTGGCCGCGAACTGCTGCGACAGGGGATTGATCCGATGCAACGCAGGCGAGAGGCGAGAGGCGAAGGCTCAAGCCACGTTTAACGCCGACGCGACCTTTGAAGCAGTGGCAAAGTCTGGATCAGGGAGCAGAAAGCGCACTGGTCGGCGGACTATCTGGACAAGATCGGGCGGCAGCTTGCGAAGAACGTCTATCCGTGGCTCGGCAATCGCCCGATAGCCCAGATCGCTACACCAGAGTATGTCGAAATAGTCGATCGGGCTCGCGATCGAGGCGTGGTCGACACGGCCAGGCGGGTGCGGGAAACCTGTAATTGCGTGTTTCGACATGCAGTTGAGAATGGGCTTCTAAAGTCATCGGAGAATCCGGCGACCGATCCTGGAGTGGGGGTGTCAGAACGCCGCCCGTGCAGCACAGATTGCTTCGGCGCAAGCGGCATCGGTCTTGTTGCTCTTTACGTAAGGTCGTACGAACTGCGGGGCGATCAGACGCACGGTGTGCCCGAGCTTGGCGAGCTCCCGGCCCCAGTAGTGTGACGACCCACATGCTTCCATGCCGACCACGCACGGTTCAAGCTTTGCGAAATACCGGAGTACTTCTGTGCGTCTCAAACTGCTTGCGGGCAACAAGGTGGCCTTGCGGATCCACGGCGTGAAGCTGCAACAAATTCTTTGCGCCAGATCCAATCCAACAGTTGCTACCTTCATGATGAACGCTCCTTTGTCGTGGACGTCACGACTCGCCCACTTTGGCATGAATCTCGCGCCGCTTAGCGGGAGTCGTCCATCACATCAGAGCCCGATTCTGGACGTCTGTTCGGTAACCGCAACCTGACCGTTGAAGTCCATCTATAGCGTGCCAGGCGCTAACCCGCCTTCGGCGCACCAGCTACCTGATGATGATCGGCGGCGAGAAACATATACATCGCAGGCACCACGAACAAAGTAAAGAGCGTGCCGATCGACATCCCCGTGAAGATCACGAGTCCCATCGCATTGCGGCCCGCCGCACCTGCGCCCGAGGCGATCACGAGCGGCACGACGCCGAGCACCATTGCGGCCGTCGTCATCAGGATCGGCCGCAGCCGCACACCCGCGGCTTCCTCCACGGCCTCACGCTTCGAGCGGCCGGCGCGTTGCAGTTCGTTGGCGAACTGCACGATCAGGATGCCGTGTTTGCTGACTAGCCCCATCAGCGTGACGAGCCCGACCTGCGTGTAGATGTTCAACGTCGTCAGGCCGACGTTGATGAAGATGAGCGCGCCGAACAGCGCCATCGGCACCGAAATCAGAATCACGATCGGGTCGCGGAAGCTTTCAAATTGCGCCGCGAGCGCGAGGAACACGATGATCGTCGCGAACATCAGCGTGATGACGAAGCCGCCGGACTCCTGCACGAACTGCCGCGATTGCCCCGAGTAATCCGCCGAATACCCTGCTGGCGCAACCTGCACGGTCGCCTTGCGCAGGAAGTCGAGTACCTCGCCTTGCGACACGCCGGGCACGATCACGCCGGAGATCGTCGCCGAGTTCAACTGCTGGAAGTGGTTGATCGATTCCGGCACGACGCTGTGTTCGAGGTGCGCCACCGTCGACGCCGGAATGACGCTGCCGTCCGGCGTGCGCAAATAGTAGTCGAGCACTTGCGAAGGGTTCAGACGGTCGGTCTGCAACACCTGCGGAATCACCTTGTACGAGCGGCCGGCGATCGAGAAGTAGTTGACATAGCCACCCCCGAGCGCCGAGCCGAGCGCCTGCCCGACGTCGCTTTGCGAGAGCCCGAGCGAGGCGACCTTGTCGCGGTCGACAACGAGCGTGGCTTCCGGCTTGTCGAGCTTGAGATCGCTATCGACGAAGAAAAACATACCGCTCTCGCGGGCTTGCTGCAGGACTGCTTGCGATACCTCGTTGAGATTTTCGAAGATCTCGGTCGTGCTGATGACGAACTGCACCGGCAAGCCCTGCGAGCCAGGCAACGGTGGAAACTGGAACGCCGCGACGCGCGCGCCGGCAATCTGATTCCATTTCTGCTGCAATTCCTGCTGTAATACGGTCGCGTTCTTGCTGCGCTGGTCCCATGTCTTGAACAGCACGCCGCCGATCCCCTGGTTGAGCGTCGGCGCGCCAGTAAGCTGGAACATCTGCGCGTATTCGGGAAGCGTCTTCGAGATGTTGAACACCTGGTCCGCGTACGTCTGCATCTGCTGGATGGTCGCGTTCGGCGGCCCCTGGATCTGCGACAGCACGATCCCCTGATCCTCCTGCGGTGCGAGCTCCGATTTCGACGTCATGAACAGGTAGACCGTGCCGCCGAGCAGCAGCGCGCCCATCAGTGTGAATACGGGCCAGGTGTCGAGCGTGCCGCGCAGCAGACGGCCATAGACGCGATGCACGCGTTCGAACTGGCGGTCGACGAAGCGCGCGAAGCGCCCGGACTCCTGCTCCGCGCGGAAGAAACGCGAGCACATCATCGGCGACAGGGTTAGCGCGATCACGCCGGACACCGCCACCGCGCCGGCCAGCGTGAAGGCGAACTCGGTGAAGAGCGCGCCCGTCAGGCCGCCCTGGAAGCCGATCGGCGCATACACGGCGATCAGCACGATGGTCATCGCGAGGATCGGGCCGCCGAGTTCGCGCGCGGCGATCAGCGCGGCATCGAAGGGCGCCTTGCCTTCCTGCTTCATGTGCCGATCGACGTTTTCGACGACGATGATCGCGTCGTCCACCACGAGCCCGATTGCCAGCACGAGCGCGAGCAGCGTCAGCAGATTGATCGAATAGCCGAGCACCTGCATCACGAAGAACGTGCCGATCAGCGACAACGGCATCGCGATCAGCGGCACGATGACCGCGCGGAAGCTGCCGAGGAATAGAAAAATCACCACTGTGACGATCAGCAGCGCCTCGACCAGCGTTTTGATGACTTCGGCGATTGCCGTGTTGACGAAATCGGTGGCGTCATAAACGATGTCGCCCGTCATGCCGATCGGAAACTGCTTCTGCAGATCGGGGAAGACGGCCTTCACGCGCTTCGCCACATCGAGGATGTTGGCGTCCGGCGCGACCTTGATGCCGATGAACACCGAGCGCTTGCCGCTGAACGCAACGTTGAAGTCGTAGCTGTCGGCGCCAAGCACGACGTTCGCGACATCTTCGAGCCGCACGATCGCGCCGTTCTTCTGCTTGACGGCGAGTTGCCTGAAGTCGTCGACGGTATGCAAGTCCGTACCCGCGTTCAGGTCGATGCTGACCATTTGCCCTTTCGTCGTGCCGAGCGTCGCGAGGTAGTTGTTGTTGCCAAGCGCCGTGAAGACGTCGGCCGCCGTCACGCCGTGCGCGGCGAGCCGCGCCGAATCGAGCCATACGCGCATCGCGAACTGCCGCCCGCCGAGCACTTCGGCCGTCTGCACGCCTTCGATCGAATCGAGCTTCGGCTTGACCACGCGCAGCAGGTAATCGGTGACGTTGTTGCTCGGCAGCACGCTGCTGTAAAAGCCCATGTACATCGCGTCGGTGGTCTGCCCGGTCTGCACCGTCAGCACCGGTTGCTGCGCCTGCGGCGGCAGCTGGTTGCGCACCGAGCCGATCTGCGTGTTGATCTCGGTCAGCGCGTGGTTCGCGTCGTAGTTCAGGCGCAGCGTCGCGGTAATGGTCGACACGCCGGTGCTGCTCGTCGAGGACAGATAGTCGATGCCCTGCGCCTGAGCGATCGCCGCTTCGAGCGGCTGCGTGATGAAGCCGGCCATGGTGTCCGCGTTCGCGCCATAGTAAGCCGTGCTGATCGTCACGACGGCGTTTTCAGTCTGCGGATACTGGCTGACTTTCAGCACGGCCAGCGAGCGCAGCCCGAGCACGAGGATCAGCAGACTGACGACCGAGGCCAGTACGGGCCGGCGGATAAACAGATCGGTGAAGTTCATCGCGCGGTCTCTCTATTGTTCTTGAGGTGCCGGGTTCGGATTGTCCGCCGGCTGCACGCTGTTGTTGATGATGAGCGGCGTGCCGTTCTTGAGCTTGAGCTGGCCGCTCGTCACGACCTGCGTGCCGGCGTCGACGCCTTTGAGTATCGCCACCTGATCGCCGCGCGTCGGCCCCGGCGTCACGAACACCTGCTGCGCGACGGGCAGCGTTTTGCCCTGCGCGTCAGGCTGCGTGCCTGGCTTGACGATGAACACGGTCGCGCCATAGGGGTTGTAGGTGATGGCCGTTTGCGGCAGCGTCAGGTAGCGCTGTTGCGCGCCCGAGTCGATCTTCACGTTCGCATACATGCCCGGCAGCAGCTTGCGTTCGCGGTTGTCGACGCTCGCCTCGACCTGCACGTTGCGCGTGGCGTTGTCGACCTTCGGGCTGACCGACCGGATCTTGCCGACGAACGTCTGCCCGCTGTACGCATTGGTGTCGACCACCACCGGAGCGCCGATCGTGAGCTGGCCGAGCTGCTGTTGCGGCACGGAGAAATCGGCGTAGATCGGATCGATCGCTTGCAGCGTGACGATCGCGTCGCCCGGATTGATGTACTGCCCCGGATTGATCGAGCTGATGCCGAGGCGCCCCGCAAACGGCGCGCGAATGGTTTTCTTTTCGAGCAGCGCGACCTGTTGCGCGACTTGCGCCTTCTTGCCCTTCAGATCGGCGGCGTCCGCGTCGAGCTGCGCCTTCGCGATCGCCTTGATGTCGTACTGCGCCTTGTCGCGCTGGTAGACCGTCCCTGCGAGTTCTGCTGCCGCCTGTAGCGACTGGAGCAGCGCCACGTCGCTGTCGGCATTGAGTCTAACGAGAACCTGCCCGGCTTTCGTTTCCTGCCCTGAGCTGAACGCCACTTCGCGCACGAGGCCCGCGACTTCGGTGGTGACGTCGACGCCGCGCACCGCGCGCAGGCTGCCGACTGCCGCAAGCTGCGGCTGCCACGACTGATAGCTGGCGACCACCGTCGAGACGGTGGCGGGCGGCGCCGTGTTGGCCGCCATGAACCTGGCGAACATGTGCGCGCGGAACAGGTTGAAGCCGACGAGTGCGGCCAGCAGCAGGCCGACACAGATCAGCATGATTACCATCCGCTTTGTCATCGGTTTTCTTTCGGTCATCGAGATGTCCTTGTACGGCATTAGGCGAAGCGCCGGACGTTGCATTCCTTCGCTTCTGACAGCGCGTGTTGCTAAGAGCCGTGAAGCGAGTGTCCTGTCGGGCTATGTCAATGCGTGGCTGCTGCGTCGGCCGGCGCAGCTGCGTTCCACCAGCCGCCGCCGAGTGCCTGGAAAAGGGCCGCGGTGTCGGCGTAGCGCGATGCCTGGGCTTGCGCGAGGCTCACCACCGTTTGCTGGTACTGGCGTTGAGCAATGAGAAGCGCCAGGTAGCTCACTCCGCCGATGAGGTACTGCCCGCGCGTCAGCGCCAGCGTGTCGCTTGCGGCCTGCCATGCATCCGTCTGCGCTTTCAGGGCGGTCGCGTCGTGATCGAGCGCGCGCAGCGAGTCCGCGACGTTCTGGAACGCCAGCAGCACCGTTTCACGATATTGCGCGTCGGCCTGCTCGTACGCCGCCTCGGCCGCGCGCTTCTGCGCGCTCAGTTGCCCGCCGTGGAAGACCGGCTGCAGCAGACCAGCGCCCAGGCTCCATATCGTGCTGCCTGCCTTGAACACCTGTGCCGGCGTCAGCGCCTCGGCACCGTAGCTGGCGGACAGTGTGATCTGCGGATACATCGCCGCGGTCGCCACGCCGATTTGCGCGCTGGCCTGATGCAGCACGGTGTCGGCGGCGAGGATATCGGGCCGCTGCCGCACCAGTGCCGACGGGAGACTAACCGGTAGCGTCCCGGGCAACGAAAACATGTCGAGCCTGAATTCAGGCAAGGCAGCATTGTTGGGCAGTTGGCCGGCCAGCACGGCGAGCTGGTGACGCACCTGGTCGAGTTGTTGGTGCAGCGGCGGCAGCGTTGCGCGGGTCTGCGCCACCAGGGTCTGCTGCGCGAGCACCTCCGTACGGCCCACGCCCCCCAGGTCGAACTGTTTGCCGAGTACGACCAGTTGCTCATCTTCTTCCGCGACGATCCGCTCGGTTGCCTCGATCTGTGCGCGCAATGACGCTTCCTTGACGGCTGCGGTCACAATGTTGGCCGACATCGCGAGATAGGCGGCCTGTAACTGGAAGCGCTGGTAATCGACTTGCGCGTGCAACGCTTCGAGTTCGCGCCGCGCGCCGCCGAACACGTCGAGTTTGTACGACACGTTCACCGATGCGTTGTAGAGATTGAACTCATCGATGAGTCCGGGCTGGCCGAACGCGATGCCGTTCAACTTTTCGCGCGTGGCGCCAAGTTGCGCGTCGACGCTGGGCAGAAGGGTGCCACCGGCTTGCGCCGAGAAGTTTTCGCGCGCCTGCCGCAATGCGGCTTGCGCCGCGGCGATGTTCGGGCTGTTCACGAGGGCCTGACGGATCAGCGCATCGAGCGGCTCGCAATGAAAGAGGGCCCACCAGGTGGCGGGAATGTCCGCTCCCGGCACAAATCGCTGCGGCAAGCCGGCAGCCCCCGGAGAGGAGGCTGTCTGCTCAGGCAGCGGTGAGGCGGTGTAGGTGTCGGTGGCTGGCGCGGGCGGCGTGCGGTAGTCGGGACCAACCATGCAGCCGGCTACTGCGGCACAGCCGCATAGCACGACGCACAGGCGGCGCCGCCGGACAAAACGCTGGTTAACGTCCATCATCGATCCACCTTATATCGCCTGCGTTTAGCCTAAACGAGGGAGCGGATGCGGATATTCAGGCAACGTTTCATTGCGATCGATCCAGGCAAGCATTGCTTTCGCCTCCACGGTTCAGGATGCGAACGGCAAGGCCGTGTTTCGCTGAGTCAGCGTAACCTACCCGGTGAGGCAGGGCGGACCATGTGAAGCTTGGGCGCAAGCAACTGATTGAATTCCTCGCGGCATTCAAGGCCTGCACCGTCGTCATGGAAGCATGCGCTGATTCTCATCACATGGCGCGCGAGGTGACCACATTCGGCCACGAAGTCAAACTGATTTCGCCACAGTTCGTGCGGCCATTCGTCAAGTCAAACAAGAATGATTTCGTCGATGCCGAAGCGATCTGCGAAGCAGCTTCGCGACCGGCAATGAGGTTTGTGACGCCGAAGACGGAATCGCAGCAGACCGGCGGGAAGGTCAACCTTCTCGGGATCTGCCGGCGTGGCGACAAAAACGTCAGGCGGCTCCTGGTCTTGGCGCCCGAGTCTACATGCGTGGCCGGTCAAGCGCACGGTAAAGATAAAGCCGCTTGCCACGGATTTTCAGGTAAGTTTCGTCGACTCGGCACGACTGGCCGGCTTCCGTAGCAAAGCGATTCCAGCCCTTAACGAACTCCGGCGTGAACCGCTTGACCCAACGGATGATCGTCGTGTGCGCCAGAGGAAGGCCACGTTCGAACATCATCTCGAGCAGATCGCGCAGTTACTCATCTGTTTGCTCTGAGAACCCCAAAACCCTGAGCCTAACCCAAGGCCCTCATTTTTGTATCAGAGCCCGTCGATCCACGAACGCAGGTTTCTACCGCCATCAATGTTATGCAGTGAACCGGCCGCAGGCCAGTTCACCTCTATCGCCCAGTGGCGTGCCGGATTGCTTCACTGCAGGTGCTGGCCGCCATTGATCGCAATGTTCGCCCCCGTCACGAACGCCGCTTCACGCGAGCACAAATACAGGACGAGCGCCGCCACTTCGTCCGGCTGCCCGAGGCGACCGACCGGAATCTGCGGAATGATCTTGCTGTCCAGAATGTCCTGAGGCACCGCCGTGACCATCTTCGTGGCGATATAGCCGGGAGAGATCGTATTGACGGTGATGCCTTTCTTCGCCACTTCGAGCGCCAGTGACTTCGTGAAGCCATGCATGCCGGCTTTGGCGGCCGCATAGTTCGTCTGACCGAAACCGCCCTTGCAGCCGATGATCGACGACACGTTGATAATGCGGCCCCAGCCTCGTTCAACCATGCTGTCGCACCACGGCTTCGTCATGTTGAACACCGAGTCGAGATTGGTGCGGATCACCGCATCCCAGTTGACTTTGTCGAGCTTCCGGAAGCCCGCATCCCGTGTGATGCCGGCGTTATTGATCAGGATATCGACTGGACCGACTTCCGCCTTGATCCGTTGCGCGCATAGCTGGCATGAGTCGTAGTCGGCGACATCGACGGCATATGCGCGGAACTGCCGTCCATCGACCTCCATGCGGGCCAGCCATCGGTCCGCGCCGGTATTCTGCGGCGAGTAGGTGACCACGACGGCGTAGCCGGCATCATGCAGTCTGATGCTGATCGCTTCGCCGAGTCCGCCCATCCCGCCTGTGACCAGGGCAACCTGTTTCGTCATCTCACTTGTCTCCAGTAAAGAGAGGCGATCCTCGCCCGTGCAGACCGGCGATGTTCGCCCGATAGCCGGCCAGATACGCCAGCATCAATAGGATTCCTTCGTATGACGCAACTCACTGACGCGGGCGCTGGGGCGACTTCGGCGGTTATCGCCTGGCGCCCGCCGACGCTTGCTCGGCAGTGCGCCGGGCAGTTTTCGATGCAGCGGTCGCAACAGCGTCAAAGCTGCTTTCGGCGACTTGCACCGCCTGCTGACCGGTTTTCTGCAGAGTTTCGATCAGCGTATGGGTAGCGCCGATCGCCGACTTCCATCCAGCAATGGCGGCTTCGGAACCTGCCGGTGCGCTTCTGGCAACTTCCTCGACGAGCGTTTGTACCCGGCGGTTATACGCTTCGTATTGCGTCTGCGCGACCTGCGCGAATTCGCCGTTGGTGGCTGACACAATCTCGAACAACTGACGGCTGTACGACTGCGCTTTTTCTGTCGCCGGCGCAACGAGAGCGGCTTGCAGCGCGAGCCACTCTTGAGGATCCGTCACGGAGAACGCTTTCAGCGCGTTGTGCTGAGTTTCCGCCAGCGTCGACCGGATCGTTTTCAGACTCAGTTCGGCCAGCCTTTCCGCCCCCTCGATTACCTTGGTGGCCAGCCCGTAAGCGGCATCAACGTTGGCCTTCTGGGATGCTGCAATCTGCTCTGGGGTCAATAGATTCATCGCGAAACTCCTGAGGCGACCCGGCACCTTTTCGATTAATCGGATAGCAGTGCGGGGCGCGGTGGCCGTGTGGGTGGACTGGCGGGAAGCACGAGTGCAATGCGGACCGTGCATCGCACACGCCGGAACAATTCATAGTAGTACTGATTGCGTTAGTGGGTCACTTATTCCGGTGATAAGGAACCGCATTGCTTGCCGACGGAGGTGAGCGCTGGATTTTATGGGGAGGACAATGATCCGCTAATGAAAGTCATCAGCCGAACCGCGTCACAGCTTTGAGTATGGAAACGCCGTCGCTGGTTATCTGGGGGCGTTGTTGGCCGCACGGGAGTGCTTCCAATGCGACGAGTTGATGTTCGAGCAACATATCGAGATCTGCACGATCCAGCCCGAGTTGATCGGGAGCGTCCTTGACCAGCATCAAGGTTGCGAACTCATGAGGGCTCAGCATCTTTGTCTCCTGTTGATAGGTGTCAATTTGATGGAAAGCTCGACCGTTCTTGTGTGAGGAACGTGAATGCGTCTGGCGAAATGAGACTGTGTGCATGATTCACGCTAACCGGATGCCGACTGCGCGCCCGGGGAAGTCATCTTAATGTTTTCCTATCCACATAATCAATATGTGGGATTTAACTTTTTTCTTACGATTGTGTTCGTGCGGTGGGCCGCCACCTGTCCGTATGTGGACAGGCGGCCGGTCAGTAAAGCGTTTCAAGATATTCAGACGTACGGTTTGCCAGCTTGCCGCACGGTCGTTCGGGAGGGTAAACGACAGCTCATTTTGAACTGGGAATAGTAGAGAGATGGCTACGAGAATTCGGACAGTTCATGGAATGGAAAAACTAGGGGGTGAACCACTCTGCAATCCCTGTACCAACCGACATCAACGACAATCCGTGAAGACGTTCGGCTTCATGAATGGGATGGCCGTTCTCACGATGCGAAGCCCGGATTGGCAGGAGCGTGGACGGCACTGAGACAGCGGATCGTCAGCCATCTGATGCCGCCGATGCGAGAGAGCGTCCGAACACGCGAGCCCGGCTAATACGCCATCTGCAGATCCGCAATCGTCGCTGCAAGAAAACGCGCCGCCTCGCCGCCCGTGACGACCCGATGGTCGAATGTCAGACTCAGCGGCAAGATCCGATGCACGGCGGGAACGCCGGCTGCCGCCACGACCTGCTCGTGAATGCGCCCGGCTCCGAGAATCGCGACAGTCGGCGGCACAACAATAGGAGCCGCATATTTGCCGGCGATCATGCCGAAGTTCGACAGCGTGATCGTATTGCCGCGCAGTTCTTCCGGTGGGATCTTGCGTGCCCGGATGTCGGCGCGCATCCGGTCGAGCCCGCCGCGCAGATCCGCTGCGTCGCGCAGCGCGACGTCGCGTAATACCGGCACGAAGAGGCCATCCGGCAGATCGACTGCGATGCCAAGATCGATCTTCTCCAGCACGTGGCGCCGCCCCGCATGTCCGTCGAACCATGTGTTGAGCCCCGGTTCGGCACGGCATCCTGCCACCAGCGCGCGGATCAGCCGGATCGTGACATCGGTATGCGGCGGCCACGCATCAATGTCGGCGTCGTCGATGACAGTCGCCGCCGCCACTTCGCTCTGCGCGCGCGCCATGTTCTGCGCCATCGCGCGCCGCACGCCGCGCAGCACTTCGGGCGGCCCGAGCTCGGCGAGGACCTTCGCGACGCGCTGCACGTCAGCCGCCGTGATGACACCCTCCGGCCCAGATGGCGTCACCATCGCCAGATCGACATCCAGCTTGCGCGCGAGCGCCCGCGCCGCCGGGATCGCCTTGATCACGCCGACACCCGCACCCATGCCGCCGCCAGGCGCCGCCGGCGCTTCCTGCACTACATGCTGGCCGATCTCCATGTGGCCGACCACGGTGCCGGCATCGGCTTCGTCGCTCTCTCCTTCGAATGCGGCGAGCGGCGCGCCCAGATGCACGACGTCGCCCGGCTGGCCAAACAGCTTCGCGATACGGCCGGACTGAGGCGACGGAATCTCGACGATCGCTTTCGCCGTTTCGACCGACAACAGCGGTTGATCCGCGCGAACCTCTTCGCCGCTCCTGACGTGCCACTCGACGATCTCCGCTTCCTGCAAGCCTTCTCCGAGATCGGGCAGTTTGAAGACTTTCATGGCTTCACGACGCCTCCAGAGTCTGCCTGGCCGCGGCAACGATGCGCTCCGTGCCTGGCATATATTGATTCTCAAGTCGGTACAGCGGCACCACCACGTCATATCCGGTGACGCGCTGCACCGGCGCGAGCAGCGAGTACAGTCCGCGTTCGGCGATATTGGCGGCAATCTCCGCGCCAACCCCTCCGGTGCGCGAGCCTTCGTGCACGATCACACAGCGTCCGGTTTTCGCCACCGACGCGAGAATGGTGTTCATGTCGAGCGGTTTGAGCGTCGCCACGTCGATCACCTCGGCCATCACGCCTTCCTGTCCAAGCAGATCGGCTGCGGCCAGCACGTCCTGCAATGCTCCTCCCCAACTCACCAGGGTGACGTCCGACCCATCGCGCAACGTCAGGCAGCTGTCGAGCGGCAGCGCTTCGCCGTTATCCTCAACCGGCTGTCTGAAGAGCCGGTAGAGTCGCGTCGGCTCGAAGAAGATCACCGGGTCCGGGTCGCGGATTGACGCGAGCAGCAAACCGTACGCGCGTGCCGGAGACGACGGTGTCACGACACGCAATCCGGGGATGTGGGTGAACAATGCTTCAGGGCTTTCGGAATGATGCTCCGGCGCGTGAATCCCCGCGCCGCACGGCGCACGGATCACTAACGGGCACGTCAGCCGTCCGCGTGTTCGATGCCGCAGTCGCGACGCGTGATTCAGAACGTGATCGATGGCCGGATAGATGAACCCGCTGAACTGGATCTCCACGACCGGCTTCAGGCCCATCGCCGCCATGCCGATCGCGGTGCCGGCGATCGCGGTTTCAGCCAAAGGCGTATCGATCACCCGCTGCGCGCCGAATCGCGCCTGTAACCCGACCGTCGCGCGGAACACGCCGCCGTTCACGCCGATATCCTCGCCGAGCAGCACGACGGCTGGGTCGTGCGCGAGTTCGTAGGCGAGCGCCTGATTGAGCGCTTCGACCATGTTGAGGTCAGCCATGGCGGTTCCCCGCAGGAGGCGCGAATCCCTGCGCCATCGCCAGTTGTTCACGCATCGCCAACGGCAAGGTCTCGTACAGATGATCGAACATGGCGGATGTGTCCGGCGGCGCTACCGCCAGATACGCGTCGACGGCCTGCTCGACCTGCGCAAGACACGCGCGGCCGAGTTGCTCGTCCTGTGCCTTGTCCCAGGCGTTCATGCGCATCAGGTAAGTGCGCAAGCGCAGCAACGGTTCGTATGCCCATTGCTGGCTGAGGACCTCGGCGTCGCGATAGCGCGTTGCGTCATCGGCTGTCGTGTGATCGCCAAGGCGATAGCTGAGCGCTTCGATCAGCGTCGGGCCATCGCCGCGGCGAGCTTTGGCGAGTGCCGCGTGGACCACCTGGTGCATCGCGATCACATCGTTGCCGTCGACCTGGAGCCCATCGATTCCCGCAGCGATCGCTTTTTGTGCGAGCGTTTGTGCAGCGCTCTGGCGGCTGCGTGGCACCGAGATCGCCCACTGGTTGTTATTGACCACGAGGACAAGCGGCGCCTGCCAGACGCCGGCCATGTTCATTGCCTCGTAGAAGTCACCTTTGGACGTGCCGCCGTCGCCGAATATCGCCACCGCGACGCGCGGTTCGTGACGCAGCAGGAACGCGTAGGCCGCGCCGGCGGCATGGCACACCTGTGTGCCGATCGGCACACAGTTCGGAAAATCATGGCGGGGCACGCTGAAGTCGCTGCCGCGTTCGTCGCCGCCCCAATACAGCAGACTTTCCGTCATCGTGACGCCGCGCAGCAATTGCGCGGCGTGGTCGCGATACGAAGGAAACAGCACGTCGTCGGACTGCATCGCGCTGGCGACGCCGACGCCAATCGCCTCCTGGCCGACCGACGACGCGAAGGTGCCGAGCTTGCCAGTACGCTGCAGCGCGACCGCCTTCGTGTCAAAGGCACGTGTCAGCACCATCGCGCGATAGAGCGGAATCAGCGCCATCGGGTCCCGTGCGAAGGCAGGTAACGGCTGAACAGGCTCGCCATCGGGGCCAAGGTATTGCGTGTAGCCGATATGAAAACTGGCCGCGGTCATGACCGCCCTCCATGTTCATTCAGATATCGTATCCGTGCCGGAGTTCACGCGCACGAGCGCTACCGCACGAACACTGCTGCGCTTGCGCGAACTGAACGCTCGATTGTCGCGATGCACCATCGGATGGGCAGCCACGCGGCATCGGTCGGGTTTTCCAAATGCGTGCTGTCCGGCTCGGCGTATGCTTGCTGCGATCACGCACAGCCACTTTTGCTTGGGCGGAACTTATCTCACGACAAAAGCCTCGCTTCGATTTCCGTCGCGACTCGCGCAGAGCGCGCACCAACTAACGGCCGCGGTCAGGGACAGGGTACGAAGCGTGGCGACGAGCGACTTCAACGTGCCGGACACCACCTCAAGAGCTTTGAAAAAGCGGCTTGGGCATCGGCCCCGGGGCGCCGGTTGGGACTCTTGCTCTTCGCGTTGATTTTCCCACCGGACCGGCATTCACCATTGCCGCCGAGGAGCGCGCCATGACTCTCACGCTGACGTCGCAAGCCTTCCGGCAGAACGGGGAGAATTCCTCGCAACATACTTGCCAGGGCGCCGATGTTTCCCCGCTGCTCGCGTGGTCCGGCGTGCCCTCGAACGCAAAAAGCCCGGCGCGCTGATCGTCGACGACCCTGACGCGCCGAAAATGACCTGGGTCCATTGGGTGCTTTACAACATCCCGCCGACGGCAATCGGGCTGCCCGAGGGCGCTGCTGCGGGGGATTGCCGAGCGGCACACTCGAAGGCAGCAATGACTTCAGACGGACCGCTTACGGCGGCCCGTGGCCGCCCGTGGGACGCCACCGCTATTTCCATAAGCTGTGTGCACTCGACACCGTACGTCGCCTGGTAGCAGTTCACCAAACTCACCCAAGGTCCGTCCGATGTCCGAGAAGCTGTCGCGGTTTTGCGTTAGTGCGTCGTACCACCTTCAACGTGACAACGCCGTAGGTCGATATTAGCCTTTGCCGCGCCGGTGAGTTCGCCAATGCGGCAGCAGGTCGGGAGTGTCATCCACACGGCGTGAGACGTCGAATCCAGAAGGTTGGCGGCGGCAAGCCGGCCGTCGTCGTGGAGCAGGTGCCGTGCGGATCAATCAGGGTGTCAACTGCAAAAGGGCCCGCGCGTCAGCAACCGTTGCGACCGTACGTCCATATTCACCGCAAAGATCGGCAGCCTGTTTCACCAGTGCGGCATTGGAAGGGGCCAACGTATTTTTGTCGAGGCGCACGTTGTCTTCCAGACCAGTGCGGCAATGTCCGCCCATTTCAAGCGACCAGCGTACAAGTGTGAGCTGTTCGCGG
>NZ_JARESU010000400.1:0-1579 GCF_046027075.1 Paraburkholderia sp. RL18-085-BIA-A
CAACGCACCAGAATTCCACCACAACCCCGTCTGCCTTCTGAGGGTGCGTGTGCTCTCACGGTGAGCCACTCAGGGCGATCTGTAGCTGCCGTTGAAAGTCAATTGCCATCTGGGCGCCGCGAGTGAATATCAACGTCCGTGCGTACCACCGCCCCGCAATGTGAACCTCAGGTGGCTCCAATACGGATCGCACGGAATAAACACGCGTGCTTGATCGTTCAATGCGCAATGACGAAACGCCGACGCGAAGGTCGCGGGGCAAGGATGCCATCGACGCCGTTCGCGGGTTGGTGCGCTCGTTCAGAACAGAAAAGGGTCGACGCGCGTTGCCAGTGGTCGTGCCGCGTGGGGACTATAAGCAAATCATTCAAGGATCAGGAGGTGACATGCATAGGTTTGCAACTGTTTTCTCGCTTGCTGGAGCGGCCACGCTCGCACTTGCTGCGTGCGGCGGCAATTCGAACAACAACATGCCCACGGCGACCGCCGGTACATTCAAGTCGACCATTCTCGTGTCCGACGGCAGCGTCGCCGCGCCGCACGTCGACCCCAATCTGCAAAACAGCTGGGGGATCGCGTTCGGTCCGACCACCCCCGTCTGGGTATCGGACAACAATACACAGAAGTCGTCGCTGTATGACGGCAATGGCGTGGTGCAGTCGCTCGTCGTCACACTACCGCCGGCCGCAAGCGGTCAACCCGCGAGTCCGACCGGCATCGTTTTCAACGGTACCACGGACTTCGCCGTCACGGCGAATGGCGCAACAGGCAACGCGGCATTCATTTTTGCCACCCTCGCCGGCACGATCGCGGCCTGGTCGCCTAAGGTGCTGCCGACGCAGGCTGTCACCGTTCACGATGACGGCGCAGGCGCAGCCGAATACACAGGCCTTGCAATCGCCAGCAACGCCGGCACAAGCACGCTGTACGCCGCCGATTTCCATAACGGCAAAGTCGATATGTTCGACAAGACTTTCACGAAAGTTTCGGTTGCCGGCGCCTTCAGCGATCCGAACGTACCTGCGGGTTTTAATCCGTTCGGCATCCAGGCCGTCGGCAGTACGATTTATGTGGCGTATGCGAAGCTCGGGCCCGATGGTCACAGAGATCAAAGCGGTGCGGGCAACGGCGTGGTGGATGCATTCGATACCGCCGGCCACCTGATCAGGCGCATCGCGTCAAACGGGCCGCTTAATTCGCCGTGGGGGATCGCCATGGCGCCGGCCAATTTCGGCGCGTTCAGCAACGACCTACTGATCGGCAACTTCGGCGACGGCACCATCAATGCGTTCGATCCTGCGACTGGCGAGTCGAAAGGGGCGCTCACGCAGGCCAATGGTTCAAAAGTGACGCAGCCCGGACTTTGGGGCCTGGCGTTTGGCAACAACGCCGACAACCAGCCTTCCAACACGCTGTTTTTCGCGGCAGGTCCGACGGCGACGACGGGTGTCTATGGACGCATAGATTCGTCGATGTAGCCGGCTGAAGGTCCAAGGGCTCGATGCAATGTCGTCAAGCGCGGCGCCAGAGACGGCTAGCTGTCCCGTTCAAGCGCCTGTAGCGGAGCGCAAAGCCGGTG
>NZ_JARESU010000401.1:0-1576 GCF_046027075.1 Paraburkholderia sp. RL18-085-BIA-A
AGCGACAGCCCGCGCTCGGCCATTATTTCAACGAGGTCTCGAAGGCTGAGCTTGTAACGCAGATACCAACGCACACACACAGGACGATGACTTCGCGGTAAAAGTGACGGCCGTTGAACAGCCTGTCGATGTCTATCAGCTTACTCATAGCCTGCTCGCGCTCGTCAAATCCCGAGCTTAACTTATCCGATCCTCCGATTTGCACCAGAGCCCGAGACCTCAGGTCAGCGAGCTTTCGCCCGCGATCGTTCGTGTCGACGCCGGGTTCGGCTATTCACAGCTTGCCTTTGAACTGGGCAGCAAGGTTCTCGTTGAAAAGGCTCGGAACGTTGGCATCGCGGCACTCTCGATCAACAACTGCTTCCACTTTTCGGCTCTCTGGCCCGAGGTGGAGGCTATTGCGAGCGAGGGGCTCGCCGCTGTAGCGATGACTCCCAGTCATAGCTGAGTCGCACCGGCGGGCGGCACGAAGCCGGTGTTCGGGACCAATCCGATCGCCTTTGCGTGGCCACGGCCGGGCAGGTTTCCATTCGTTTTCGATTTTGCGACAAGTGCGATCGCCCGTGGCGATATCGAGTTGCACAGAAGAACAGGAAAGGAAATCCCTCTTGGCTGGGCCGTCGACGAGGCGGGGCAGCCGACGACGGATCCGGCTGCTGCAATGCGAGGCGCAATGCTCACGTTCGGTGGCCATAAAGGGTCTGCCCTGTCGGCGATGGTCGAACTGCTTGCTGGCCCTCTGCTCGGGGATCTGACCAGCCTCGAATCGCAGAAATTCGACGAAGGTGTGGGCGCCACGCCTTGCCATGGCGAACTGGTGCTCGCCTTCAATCCTGACATATTCGCCGCTGGAAAGCGCGCGCAGGGTGACCAGTACGCAGAAGCCATGTTCGACCCGATTGCGGGGCAGGGGGCGCGGTTACCGTCGCAACGGTGATTCGAGGCAAGGGTTCGAAGCGAAGCAAATGGCGTCGAGGTAAGTGCCCAGTTCTACGCGGACGTCAAGGCGTTGATCCGGAACTAACCGCGGTCTTGTGATTGCATACAGCATATTTCGGCAGTTCCCGCCATAGGCGTGCGCCCGAGCCTTACAACATGAATGGAAACGCTGCGGGAACTGCTTGACCAATTATATTGGATCCAGGCTATTGGTGACAATTGTGGGTTGTCGCGGGAACTTTTCTGAAGAGCTTTATGAACAACGCAACCACATCGCGCAAGGCGCTTCATACGCGTGTTCTTGCTGCGAGTCTTGCTGGCAGCGCTATCGAGTGGTTCGACTACTTCCTTTATGGAACGGTCGCAGCGCTCGTTTTCAACAAATTGTTCTTTCCGAACTTTAATCCAATAGTCTGACTGCTTCTTTCCTATCTTTCGTTCTCGCTAACCTTCTTTGTGCGGCCAATTGGTGGGGTTCTCCTTTCACACATAGGTGACCGGGTCGGCAGAAAGAAAACACTCGTTCTGACGCTCTCTCATGGTGGAGCGACAGTCCTGATCGGATGTCTGCCGACATACAACATGATTGATTTTGGGCGCCTGTACTGCTTGTGCTGTTGCGGTCGTCCAGGGGGGT
>NZ_JARESU010000402.1:0-1574 GCF_046027075.1 Paraburkholderia sp. RL18-085-BIA-A
CGTCAAGATACCCCTGACGCGCTTGTCATGGCAGATGGAAACACAGTTGTTCGCGACTCACGCGTAGCGCGGTTTGGCCACTTGATGCAGCGAAATGGAAAGGCGATCCGGACTATCCAGTGGATAGCGGTGCTTGTTTACGGCACGCTGATTATCACGCCCGCCATGATGCCGCTTCCAGCCGCGACGGCGCATGTGTGGAACAACCTCACTATCTTTGCAAAATTCCTGTTCTGGGGTCTCTGGTGGCCGTTCGTACTGCTCTCGATGGTGTTGCTCGGTCGGACCTGGTGCGGCGTGCTGTGTCCCGAGGGGACGTTGTCGGAGTTCGCCAGCAAACACGGTCGAGGCTGGGCGATTCCTCGCTGGATGCGATGGGAAGGCTCGCCATTCTTCGCGTTCGCTGCAACGGCTATCTACGGTCAGATGCTCAGCGTTCACGACTCTTCGAAAGCGGCGTTGCTCGTTCTCGGCGGCTCGACCTGCTCGGCGGTTCTGATCGGTTACCTGTACGGTCGCGAGAAACGCGTCTGGTGCAGGTACCTGTGCCCCGTCAAAGGTGTGTTTTCCTTGCTTGCACGCATTGCACCGCTTCACTATCGGGTAGACGAAGCGGCGTGGCGCGAGTCCTACTCGGCGGGTAAGCCCGGCCAGTCGGTGATCCCTATTAACTGTGCGCCGCTTGTTCCGCTTCGCCACAAGAAGGGCAATGCGGAATGCCATATGTGCGCGCGATGCAGCGGTCATCGCAACGCGATGAAGCTGAGTTGGCGTTCGCCGTCGAGCGAGGTTGTCGTCCATGGCGAGCAGCAGGCAAATGGGTGGGAAACCGGTTTGATTCTGTACGGCCTGCTCGGCATCGCGATCGGCGCGTTCCACTGGTCGGTGAGTCCGTGGTTCATTGAGTTGCAGGAGACGCTAACCGGTTGGCTGATCGCTCACAATGTTCTATGGCCGTTGCGCACCAATGCGCCGTGGTATCTACTGGCGCACTACCCGGACGGTAACAATATGTTTTCCTGGCTCCATGGCGGCCTGGGGATCGCTTACATAATCGGCACCGCGCTCGTCTACGGCACCTCGTTGCTGGCGGTCCTCGCGCTCGGCGCGCGCATGCTCGGCCCTTGGCGAGCCAGCAGGCTTCACCATTTGGCACAGGCTCTGATTCCGCTTGCTGGTACTGGTATGTTCCTTGGATCATCGGTGGCGACACTAACGATCCTGTACGCTGAGCGTATCGAGGTGCCATGGGTCGGGCACGTACGGTTACTGATGCTGATACTCGCCAATCTCTGGAGCGCGTGGCTCGCGGTTCGCGTCGTGCGCCGTCACAGTGCGAAGCCGCTGATACAGACGAGCGCGTTCCTCTGCTTTACAGCTGCGCTCGCGATTGCTGATAGCGCCTGGTGGCTGTTGTTCTGGCACTGGAAAGGCCCGGTCGGGTGAGCTACCCGAGATCCGCACCGAGCGTCGGATGCGCATCAGCCGGGTGCTTACGCGTTTTGTGGATAAAGTGTGCGGGACTGAAGATCGTCAATTACCTTGGCCGCTCGTGTTGCCTCACGGAAGGATGT
>NZ_JARESU010000403.1:0-1565 GCF_046027075.1 Paraburkholderia sp. RL18-085-BIA-A
ACAGCAATTTCGGGCGCGAGATGATCGCGCGCCATCGCCAGCATCTGCTGTTCGCCGCCCGAGAGCGTGCCAGCGTATTGCGACGCGCGTTCCTTCAGGCGCGGGAAGAAGCCGAACATGCGATCGACGTCCGCCTTGATGCCGTCCGTGTCCGTGCGCAGATACGCGCCCATCTGCATGTTCTCGACGATCGACATGCGCGCGAAAATGCCGCGCCCTTCTGGCACCATCGCGAGGCCGCGCTTGAGCAGTTCGTGCGCCGGGATGCCCTTGATCGACTGGCCCATGTACTCGATGTCACCCGCCGAGTACGGCTTCAGACCCGTGATCGCCTTCATCGTCGTGGTCTTGCCCGCGCCGTTCGCGCCGATCAGCGTGACCAGCTCGCCCTGCGCGACTTCGAGGTCGATGCCCTTGACTGCCTGGATGCCGCCGTAATTGACCTGCAGGCCCTTGATTTTCAACATTGCCGTTGCCATTAGTGGACCCCCGCACCCAGATAAGCTTCGATCACCTTCGGATCCTTCTGCACGTCTGACGGCAGACCTTGCGCGATCACCTTGCCGTAGTCGAGCACCGTCATCTGGTTGCACAGACCCATCACGAGTTTCACGTCGTGTTCGATCAGCAGGATCGTCCGGCCGTCCGCGCGGATCTTGTCCAGCAGCTTGGTCAGCTCGACCTTTTCCGTCGCGTTCATGCCGGCCGCCGGTTCGTCGAGCGCGAGCAGCTTCGGGTCCGTCGCCAATGCGCGGGCGATTTCCAGACGGCGCTGGTGACCATACGACAGATTGCGCGACGTGTAGTCCGCGTACTGCGCGATGCCGACGTACTCCAGCAGTTCGATCGCGCGTTCCTTGATCTCGCGTTCTTCCTTGCGTTCGGCCGGTGTCTGGAACACCGCGCCGATCAGGCCGTGCCTGGTGCGCACGTGGCGCCCGACCATCACGTTCTCCAGCGCGGTCATGCCGCCAAACAGACGAATGTTCTGGAACGTGCGCGCAATGCCCGCCTTCGCCACCTGATACACCGCGGTCGGCGTGTAGTTGTCGCCGTCGAGCTTGAACTCGCCCGAATCCGGCGTGTACAGGCCCGTGATCACGTTGAAGAAGGTGGTCTTGCCGGCGCCGTTCGGGCCGATCAGACCGTAGATCTGGCCGGCCTTGATTTGCAGGCCGACATCGGACAGCGCCTGCAAGCCGCCGAAGCGCTTGTTGACGCCCTTCACCGACAGACGGATCTGTTCGCTGCCCACGTTGTTGCTTACGTTATCGCTCATTTGATTTCTCTCCCGGGCCTTAAGCGCGCACCGGCTTCTTGCCGCTGCGCTTCGCCAGTTTCGCAATCTTGTCCTCGTGCTTCGGCGACGGCCACAGGCCTTCCGAGCGATACAGCATGATCACGACCATCGCGAGACCGTAGAGCAGCTGACGGATCACTTCGGTATCGACGATTTCGTGGCCGAAGATCATGTTCTGCAGCGGACCCATCGTCGAGCGCAGGAATTCCGGGAACACCGCGAGCAGCACCGCGCCGAGGATCACGCCAGGAATATGGCCCATGCC
>NZ_JARESU010000404.1:0-1557 GCF_046027075.1 Paraburkholderia sp. RL18-085-BIA-A
GGTCTCGCGAAGCTGCTGGATCCGGCGCCCGGCCCGGTGCGCTCGCTGGTGCTCGCCATGGTGGTCGCGCGCGTGTTGGAGCCGGGCTCCAAGCTCGCCACCTGGCGCAGCTTGCAGCCGGAGTCTGCAACCCATTCGCTGTCGCAGGTGCTGGGGCTCGGCGCGTTTGAGGCCGAGCGGCTCTACGCCGCGCTGGACTGGCTCGGTGAGGCGCAGCCGCGCATCGAGCGCAGCCTGGCGCGCCAGCATCTGGGCAACGGCGTGCTGGTACTCTATGACCTCACCTCGACGTGGGTCACCGGCCGGCACTGCGCGCTCGCCCGCTACGGCTACTCGCGCGACGGCAAACGCGACGACCCGCAGATCGTGTTCGGCTTGCTGTGCAGCGCGGATGGATGCCCGGTAGCGGTCGAAGTGTTTGCCGGCAACACCGCTGATCCGGCCACGCTGGCCGCGCAGATCGACAAGCTCAAGGAGCGCTTTGGCCTGTCACAGGTGGTGTGGGTGGGTGATCGCGGCATGATCACCAGCGCGCGGATCGAGCAGGTGCTGCGTCCGGCGGGCATGAGCTGGATCACCGCGCTGCGCTCGCCACAGATTGCTGAGCTGATCGAGGACCGCGGCCCCTGGCAGCCTTCGCTGTTCGACGAGCACGGCCTGATCGCACTCGACAGCGCGCGCTATCCGGGCGAGCGGCTGGTGATCTGCCGCAATCCGGCGTTGGCCGAGGAGCGCGCCAGAAAGCGCGCCGAATTGCTGGCGGCGACCGAAGCGGAACTGGCCGCGATTGCGCAGGCCACCGTGCGCGCCCGCAATCGCCTGCACGGCCAGGACAAGATTGGCCTGCGCGTGGGTCGCGTGATCGAGCGTTACCGGATGGCCAAGCACTTCGAGCTGGACATCACCGAGACGAGTTTTACGTTCACGCGCAAGCAGGCGCAGATCGATGCCGAAGCCGCGCTTGATGGACTCTATGTACTGCGCACCAACGTGCCCAGCGAACAGCTCTCCGATGCCCAGACGGTCCTCGCCTACAAGAGTCTGGCGCAGGTCGAGCGTGCCTTCCGCTCGATGAAGACTGTCGATCTGCACGTGCGTCCGATCTATCACTTCAGCGAGTCACGCGTGCGTGCCCACGTGTTTCTGTGCATGCTGGCCTACTACGTCGAGTGGCATCTACGCGAGGCACTCAAACCGCTGTTGCATGATGATGAGGAACTGGCGGTGCTGCGCGATCAGCGTGTCAATCCGGTGATGCCGACGCCGCGCTCCGAGGGCGCCAGCGCCAAAGCCGCGCGCCACCGTACCGACGACGACCTCCCAGTGCATAGCCTGCATACACTGCTGCAGGACCTCGCCACCTTGACCTACAACATCACTTCCACCCCGGTCAATCCACAGGCGAAGATCGTCATCACAACCCGTCCCACACCGTTGCAGAGCAAAGCCTTTGCGCTGCTTGGTATCGACCCCGCCTGTTCCCAGTAGCCAACCCCTTCGGTTCGAAAATCTTCCGGCACTTCAACAGGTTAGCTCGGGTGCCGAGTCAAACTTCGG
>NZ_JARESU010000405.1:0-1551 GCF_046027075.1 Paraburkholderia sp. RL18-085-BIA-A
CCATCCTCGAAAACAGAAAATCTCCCGCAACCTCTTGCCAGGCTAGGCTTCAAGAAACGTGCGACAGCGGAAATGGTTGGTGGTTGGCGCAGCTTTTCTTCCGAAAAACTCTCTGAAGCTCACCGTCCTACGGGTACTGTCAAATTATCGGTTGACGAGCGGCCGAACATGAATGACGTAAGGAAACCTAATTTAAGCTGCAAGGCGCTCCAGCATTGGAGAGCACGTCACGCTTTCCCAGGCCTCGAAGGCCTGGGTAGTCCAAAGACCCAACCTGGCGCGTCACTCCGGAGCCGGAATCCCTCCAGGCGAAGTGGGCAGCTCATTTGCCATACCGGCACGCCGCGGCCATGCTCAAGGAAGTGCTGCCGCTGGACAAGGGCATTTCGTCCAGCGGCATCCGGCATCGGATCCTCGACATTGGAAAACAGCTGGACGCTGATATCGAGCGTGACATCGCGAAGCTACCCCAAGCCGTTGCAGACATGCAGGCTCGCGAGTCCAGCCATGTCGCGGCCGTGAGCGTCGACTCGGCGTGGCTGCGAAATTGCAACTCAGCGAGAGGGCCTGGCCGCCACGTGAACATCGTCGCCGGGCGGGCGACGTTCATCGATGGTCCTCCAAAACTGTATGCGTATGTGGTCGCCTGCGTTCCGCGTCTAGCGTTCTTTGTAGCTTTTGAACGGGTTGTGGTCTCGCAATTCATCCACGTACGGATGGTCGCTGTTCGTCTCGCTGTCGACGAAACGCACTTCTGCGATGGCAAACGCCAGATGGGAGAGCCTGCGCATCGGGCACGTGCCCCCAGGCGAAAATCCGCGCGTCATTTCGTGCGCACCGTGCATGCCCTCTCGAACATGCAGCGCTTTCTGGCTTAGTACCTTCCGGTCCCGAAAAAGCTCACCTTCAATTGGTCTAATGCGCTCCCGACGCGCAACTAACGGTCAACGACTGTGGCTATAACCCTCAAAGGGCAAAAACAGCATTGCAGGACGGAGTCCCCCCATGACGCTCATTGCACCGTGCAAGAATTCCTTCGTCGAGCGACGCAGCGGTGCTGTGGACAGATTCGATGAGGATTCGCATGGATATTGTTGATCTCGCGCCTGACGTAACGGCAGACCGACGCGCGATCGTATTCCGTTTGCCTGGTCAGCGCGGCGATGTCGAATGCTCGATCACGCGTGAGGCGCTTGAAGAGCATTTCTGGTTGCCGGCAGGTGCCGACCAGGCTCGCATATTCAAAGCGTTTGCAGACGGACGCCAACGCATTGTCGCGGTCGCTGAAAGGAAAGTCCGGCTGCGGCCCGGGGAACTCGTCCAGCTCAATATCGACGATTTTCGGATCAGGCGCTGAGCCTCGCCTTATCTGCATGGCTGCCGAAAGTGGAAAGAGTGCAAGCGCAGATAGGGTGCGGATTCCGGTCCGTCTTGCATCACCACTCTATGCGATGCTTTGCATCGGTTTCGCGATGACGACGATCATCGTCCACGTGAAGGTATTGGCTTGTTGTCGTGAGTGAAGCGTGTCCCAGGTTATCGCGCACGAGC
>NZ_JARESU010000406.1:0-1547 GCF_046027075.1 Paraburkholderia sp. RL18-085-BIA-A
TACGTTGCGCGACCAGCCGTGCTCGACCGCCTTCGCTGCGTACCACTCACGCTCCTCGCGGGTGGACAGTTTGTCGAGCAGCGTACACAGATGGAACCACGGCAATTGTGCAGCAGCCTGCTGCACAAATTCCCCATCTGGCCACGCCTGCGCGAACGCACGCATGTACTTGAGGTTGCGCGGGGAAAAACCGCGCATGTCGGGAAATGCCGAGCGCAAATCGCTGGCAAGGCGATCGATCACCTTTGCGCCCCACCCCTGAGCCTGCTGTCGCTGCGCGATATCCTGGCCGATCTGCCAGTAAAGCAGCACCAGTTCCCGACTGACAGCCAGCGCCGCACGTTGCCGTGCGCTCGCCACCCGCGCCTTCAGGTCGGTCAGCCAGGCTGCGTAGTCCGCGCCCGCTGGCTCTGTGTTCGTCATGCCACTCATGTTCCAGTCATCCGGCGTTCACTGCATCCTTGAAAGCCTTGCCCGCGGTGAACTTGACAGTCTTCGCGGCAGGAATCTGGATCTCGGCGCCGGTGGCGGGATTGCGGCCGACTCGCGCGGCACGTGCACCGGTGGAAAACGAACCGAACCCAACCAACTGCACTGTCTTCCCTTCCGTCACCCCGCTAGTGATTGCCGCGATCACCGCGTCAATCATTTCGCCCGTCGCGACCTTGCTGTCACCGGTCTTCGCCGCGACCGCATTTATCAGTTCCTGCTTGTTCATTATGATTTTCCATTTGTGGTCATTGATGGCGTCACCCTACCCGACCGACGCACCAACGCGCAATGGCTGCACTGCCCGCGCCTGGTTCGGCGCTTTCGGGCAGGCCCTAGCGCTTCACAGCAAGTAAAAAAATGACGCTGGCATTACGCGGGCTGCTGCCGCGATTTTCCAAATCTGCAGAATGCGCGTGTCAACCATGTTGATTCCCTATATGCGGGACCGGACGGCGAATTACACTTACATTACTCGACCATTCGTGGATGAGCTAAAACCTGAGAGAAGCGGCACGCGTCCCCGCTGGCGCGTGCCGCCCAGGCCGCTGAAGGATACGCTGCCGCGCTGATGTTGCGCGGCCGACCCGACAGCGTCCGGGACACCAAGGCCGCCATCCTCAGGCTACTGCTTTCCGCCTTCGTGCATTGAAGAAAAATAACAGCGGCTCGGAAGTAGAACTGGAAACGGTATTGCGAACTGCAACCGACTGCGGGCGATGAGCCAACACATTGGTTCCCGTTTTCGGTCCTCCCGGCGCCGGTCCACCCCGAAAGAATAGCTGGACGCGTCCATCAGGGGCGCTTGCTATCAGCCCCCCATGGCCAGCATCGACCCCGTACACCGCTTGGCTCCGCAGCGACAGGCATAGTCGGCGACTAACTCGGGCGTGACCGCTTCATCGATCGTGAGTCCATAGGCGATACAAAGCTCATCGCCCGGTTTCACCGCTCGGATCGTCTCGATGAAAACCCGCCCCCGCCCGTCCTCAATCGCCTCGCAGTTCGGCTGGCAGGAATGGTTCAGCCAGCGGGCGCTGTTGCCCCCGACACTGCCG
>NZ_JARESU010000407.1:0-1545 GCF_046027075.1 Paraburkholderia sp. RL18-085-BIA-A
CTGCGAAACGCCCCGTGACGTCTTCCAGATCTCTCCGGCCGTGTCGAAAGTCTCTTTCGAGGCCCAGTAGGTGACGACCATGTGATGGTCGTCCGAATCGAGCACATGCCATGCGAGGAGCCCTGGCAGACCGTCCCTGATTTCGGGCTTCGCGTTCTCGCTGACCGTAAAGCCGACGATGTAGGCGACGCGGCCATCCGCCGCGCAAAGCGCGTTCAGTAACGAGCACAACTGCTTCCGCGTACTGTGCTTACTGATGGCGATTGGCATGTCGCCAGACCTTGCCATGTGCGCTGACTCCAGAGTCTCGCCGGCCGAACCGTTTGCCACCGGTCGGTGTTCGCGTTCGTCTCGCGAGCGAATGACGCTCGCCCGCTTTCGATGCTCTTACGATTGCTTGGCGTAGTCTGTGGGCTACCGCACGAGCCTATACGAGCGCCACTGTCTGATACAAAATGCATATATCATGCGTCAGTCCTCGATGACAGCCATCGGCAGCACTCGACCTATTTCGTTGAAAAACCCTGCTTTGGGCCGGGGCCAGGGCCGGAGCATCAAACTCTTGGACGTGGCGTGAGCTGGAGTAACTCGTATAAGTAGTCGGGATTCCAGCCGGCGACCTTGCGACGTGCGGCCACGCTGCGCTTTTTCTTGCCGGATTCGGGCCGCATGCGCAGCAAATTCAAAGTGATGCGGCGCAAGGTGGCGAAATTGGCCGTCGCATTGCGCAAGCGCACGGTGCTGGCGTCCTCGCGGAAGGTCACGTCAAGGCAATGATGCAAGCCATTCTCGATGGCCCAGTGCATGCGGCTCGCCTCAAGTAGGTATTTGGCGTCGGGTGCTGCGGAACTGATCAGGTACTGCGTCTGCGAACTTACCTGGCCAGCGATCTCACGTGTGCGCTCAATGCGCACCAGGCTCTTAAGCTTGGGCCAGCGATGCAGTTCGCTGAGATAGTCCGGCGCTGCCACTGCGACGCAGTGGCGGGTTTCAAGACGACCATGTCCTTTATCCAGCGTCTCGAAGATCGATGGATTCATGTGCACCCAATCGTGGGTTTTGCCGATTCGCATATAGTCCTCAACGGCTTGAGCCAGGCTGGGTTGATTGTCCTTGGCGACCAGCAGATAGTCGCCGCCGCGCTCGGTGATCTCCTGGGCGATGGTCACCTGAGTGCCGATGGCGTCTATGGTCACCAGGCTGCCCTCGAGTGACAGGACGGGCAGCAGAGCCTCAATGGCCGTGATCTCGTTCGACTTTTCCTCGCAACGCTGCTGCGCCAGCACCAGCCCACTCAGACTCGCGTAGGCCGTCACGCTATGCAAGGCACGCACACCCTTGGCGTGCGAGCCCGAACCACGCACACTCTTGCCGTCGATTGCGATGACCGAATGAAGATCCGGACATACCTGGCCTACCCAATTCAGCAGGCACGCATCCAGTTGCTTCGGATCGAGCACCTCGAAGATCCGTCGGATGGTGTCGTGCCCCGGGATGCCATGGGGCAATTCGAGGTATTGCCGAAGCCTCGCTTCGTTGGCAAGC
>NZ_JARESU010000408.1:0-1537 GCF_046027075.1 Paraburkholderia sp. RL18-085-BIA-A
AGGGTTCGCCGTTGCATCGGCTCACTATATTGCCTTCGCTGAACGCAGGCATGCATGTCCCTCAGGTAATCTATCACTTGCGGAGGGCCTCATGGCACCTCTATCAGATCAGCAATTTTCGGCCTACGTCGGCATCGACTGGGCAGACACGAAGCATGACATCTGTCTGCAGGCCGCTGGCAATGCCATGCGCGAATTTGACTGCGTCCCTCACCAGGTCGCACGCATTGACGAATGGGCAAAGACGCTACACCGGCGCTTCGGTGGTCCGATCGCGATTGCCCTCGAGTTGGCGAAGGGGCCGATTGTCGCGGCACTGCAGAAATATGACTTCTTCGTGCTCTTCCCGATCAACCCGTCGACACTCGCCAGATATCGCGAGGCGTTCAAGCCGAGTCGCGCCAAGGACGATCCGACTGATGCGGAGCTGGCGCTCGATCTCCTGCTGCGCCATCCCGAGCGGTTTGCCCCGCTCAGGCCACAGGGCGTCGCCATGCGTTCGCTGCAGAGCCTGGTCGAGCAGCGCCGCGACCTGGTCGGTGACAGGAACCGGTTTACCAACCGTTTATGTGACACGCTCAAGCAGTATTACCCGCAGGCTCTGGAGTGGTTCGGGCAGAGAGATACGGTGGTGTTCTGCGACTTCCTTACCCGCTGGCCGACGCTGCTGGCCGCCAGGCGCGCCCGCAGGACAACCCTTGAGACGTTCTTCCGCGCTCATCACGGACGCCGCGCCAACCTGATCGCAGCACGTCTGGAGTCGATCCGCGCTGCTATCCCGCTCACCGACGACCCCGGCATCATCGTACCCTGCCGGTTGCATGTGCTGGCACTGGTGGCGCAACTGCGCACCGTGCTGGCTGCGATTGACCTGTACGACAGGGAAATCGCTACGGTAGCCAGTACGCTACCTGACTACGCCTTGTTCCAGGACCTGCCGGGCGCCGGCCTCCAACTGGCGCCGCGCCTGCTCGCTGCCTTCGGCGAGCAGCGCGACCGCTTCCACGGGGCGGATGAACTGCAGAAGTATTCCGGCATTGCCCCGGTGACCGAGCGCAGCGGCAAGAAGAGCTGGGTGCACTGGCGCTGGCAATGCCCGACTTTCCTGCGCCAGACCTTCGTGGAGTGGGCGAGCCAGACGATCAACAGGTCGTTCTGGGCCGGCGCCTACTACCGGCAGCAGCGTGCGAGGGGCAGTTCCCACCAGGTTGCCGTGCGGGCCCTGGCGTTCAAGTGGATCCGCATCCTGTACCGGTGCTGGCAGACCAGCACTCCGTACAACGAGACCACCTACCTCAACGCCTTGAGGAAGCGCGGTTCGCCACTGTTGAGGAACCTCGAGTTTCCGGGGTAACCCGTTTCGGTCGAGGGTTACGCAGTTGGATTCCGGATCGGTGGGTTGCCTCCCTTTGACGTGATGTCGCGAGTTGTCCACGGCGGGCCGCCTGTTACGACCACGACGCCGGTCCGCGGTGGGCAACTCGCCAGACGGGCACATGAAAAACCTTGACGGACTGCCTCAGGGCGTGATCCGGCA
>NZ_JARESU010000409.1:0-1534 GCF_046027075.1 Paraburkholderia sp. RL18-085-BIA-A
GCACAGAAAGACGTGAGCGCGCACGCGTTGGGCGTTCCAATGGAACACGGGGCGCACCTGCAGATCGACCGTCTTGAGCGAACGGAAGGCGCGCTCCACGACCGCCAGCCCCTTGTAGGCCGTCACGGCCGCCTCGGCCGGCAGGTCCGTTGCCGGCAGACTCGTGCGCACCACGTACAGGCCATCGAGCGCAGCCTCCTGCTGGATCTGTTCGGACTTGCGCGCCCACGTGAAGCTCGAGTCGGTGATGCTCAGCTCGAAGTGCTTGCCCATCCTGAAGTGATCGATGACGCGGCCCACGCGCAAGGCAATTGCCTCGGTACCCTTGAGGCGGTTGCGGGCGCGCGTGGTCGCGTCGGCGATCTTCATCAGCTCAGCTTCGGTGGCCTGCAGCAAGGCCTCGCGCTTGCGGGTCCGTTCCTCGGCCAGCAGCGATTGCGGCACACAATGAGCCGTTCGCCGGGGAACGCCTCACTGGTTACTTCGAGCAGGTTGCGCTCATCAAACAGCGACGGCTGGAAGGGCCCCTTCTCGTGGGCGAGCGCGGCCATCTGCGGCGCGCGCAGGCTGCTTACCCAGTCCAGTCCAGCCGGGCGCAATACCGTGTCGATGCGCGCCTGCGTGAGCATGCCCCGGTCGCCCACCCAGGCGAGCTTCTCGATGCCATAGCGGTTCTTGAGCTTGTCCACCTGCGAGGCCACGGTAGCGGGATCGGCCGTGTTGCCGGCGAAGACTTCGACGGCCACAGGACAGCCCTCAGGAGTGCAAACCAGCCCGAACACGATCTGCGGGTCATCACGCTTGCCATCGCGGCTGTAACCGTGGGCCGCGAGCTCGCAGCAGCGGCCGGTCACCCATGTGGAAGTGAGGTCGTACAGCACCAGCGTACTACCGGCCAGATGCTGGCGGGCGAGGCGCTTCTCGATGCCTTCCTGAGCTTCTCCCAGCCAGTCGAGCGCGGCATAGACCTGCTCGAGTTCGACCTCGCCCAGCTTCAGCAGCCGCGACAGCGAGTGGGTCGCGGTCTCGTCGCGCAACATGCGATGGGTGGCGAGCTTGGAGGCGGGTGACACCACGCGCGCCACCAGCAGCGCCATGACCACCGAGCGCACCGCGGCGGGTGCGGCGGCAAACCACCGCTCGGCGCCGCAGGCGCGTGTCTCGCCGAGCACGGCGGCCACGTGTCCGTGTGGCAGGCTGCGCTCGATCACGAAGGCCTCATCGGCGGACGATACCGCGACGCCGCCGCGCAGCAGGACCTTCAGTCCTTCGATGACCTCGGCGGGCAGCGACGAGAGGTTGGCGAGGGTGCGCTTTCTGACCGTGTTGCCGTCGCGATAGGACTCACGCAACAGGATCGCGGGCGGCGAGTTGCGGTTGGGGACGTGTTCGATATACATGAACACTTACTCAAGCATAATTTCAGTAAAAATCAATGTATAAATACTATTTTACATGGCTACATGATAGCCCCAAAAATAGCCGAAACCCAGCGCTGACGTGGATTTCGGCTATTTGAGAAGTCAAAGCGCGG
>NZ_JARESU010000041.1:0-70073 GCF_046027075.1 Paraburkholderia sp. RL18-085-BIA-A
CGCGCCCCACGGCAGCGTGTCGGTCGACGGCCGCACGCTCAGCACGGCAGATCTGACCGCGCTGCTCGCGAAGCGCCCCGATCCGGCGCATACGGTGGTGACCATCGCGGGCGCGAAGGACGCGCAGTTGCAGAAGCTCATGAACGTGATGGATGCGTGCCGCGCGGCCGGCGTTACGCAGGTGTCGCTGGCCGCGCAACCGGAAAAGGTGGACTGACATGTCGTCGATGCCGACCGTCGCGCAGCATGCGCCGCATCCCGGCACGCGCAAGCCGCTCTATATGTCAGCCACGCTCGCGCTGGCCGTCGAGGCGCTCCTGCTCGCGGGCGTCGGCGCGTGGCTGATTCATCCGCGCATCTCTGCGCCGAGGCGGCCCGAGCCGATGACGATCACGCTGGCGCCGCCGGCCGCCCAGGCGCCGAAGCCCGCACCCGTCCCCGCGCGCGAAGTGTCGAAGCCGGTGCCGAAACCGGCCGTGCAGCTGCGTCGCGCTCCAGCGGTGCATCAGGCGCGCGTCGCGCACGCGGCGCCGCCGAAGCCGCAGCCGGTCACGCCACCGCCCACGTCGATTCCGGCGCCGAATACCGCGCCCGCACAGAGCGCCGCGGCGGCCGAACCCGCCCCCGCCCCGGCTCCCGCACCGCGTCCCGCGTCAGCGCCCGTCCCCGCTCCGGCCCTCCCCGACGCGAGTTTTGAGGCCGCGCTGCGCGCCGCGATCGAAGCGGCGCTGCGCTATCCAGAATCGGCCCGCATGGAAGGGATAACCGGACGGACTCTCGTCGGGTTCGTCTATCGCGACGGCGTAGTGTCCGACATACACGTCGTGACGTCCGGCGGCATGGGCCTGCTCGACCATGCCGCGCTCGCGGCCGTGCGCGACGCCGTGTGCCCGCCTCCGCCGCATGGGCTCGAGGGCAAGAACCTGCCCGAGCAGCTATGGGTCGATTTCACGCTCGACAGTAAGGGATGAAGACCATTGTTAGTCCATTGAACCAATGAGATTGCGTCGTTCGTCCACTGTGCATGACCGTCGGAGGATCACAACGTCCGCTTCGAAATCACATCCATGAGAAGAAATCGTAGGGCATTGCGCTTAGAGCGCAGTCTCCAGCGTGACCATGCTCGCGGTCCTGATGTCCTGCTGGCGTACGCGATGAACGCCGAGCCGCTGCCCATTCAGCTCGGCTACCCCGTGCGCATCGTCGTCCCGGGCTGGTGTGCCGTGGCATCGGTCATATGGCTGACTGCAATCGAACACATCGACCGGCCATTTGCCGGGCGTTACGAGGCCAACAAGTATTGGTATGAACGGGAACGCGCTGGCCAGACCGTCGGCGAGCCGGTCACCCTGTAGCGGTGCGGGCTTCGATCACCGAGCCTGCGCGAGATCAGGAGGTCCGGCGTGGTGAACTGCATCTGCAATCGTCTCATGGCCGACGCAAGGCGGACGGTCGCAATTCGTGTTCGAGCGGCTCTCTTGGGTCGGGAGTGCGAGTTCGCCGATAAATGCTAGTGCCAGAGTTCTCACAGGAGACAAAAAGCAACCCGCGGCCGCAGCTGAGCCATAGGGGATCGAAGATGTCTTTGCAAGTACGTGTGTCGCTGCATCGACCACGACCTTTGAAAGTAATGCGTTCGATATCCAAGAACTTGGTGCTGGAAACAACTGGCCTTCGCGATGTCCATTGGGTTGTCACGTTCCTTTGCGAACGGTCACGAACCATTGCGTTATGGCATGCTCCTCTGTAACGCACTCTTTACATGGTGCAAGTACGATGCCCATACCGAGATGCACGGCCTGGCGAGCAGTCAGGGCACGGTTGTCTACATTGCTCCTCCCCGAAGGCGTCGACCAGGGCGCCTCGATCCTGCTTGTTGCACGTGGTCTGCGCGGCATCTGCGATGGTTTTATCGCGGTGCTGTTACCCGGCTATCTGCTGGCGCTCGGCTTTGGGCAACTGGCTGTCGGGCTCATCAGCACGACCACGTTGTTCGGGTCGGCCATCGCGACGGTCCTGGTGGGTCTCGCAGGCAATTGCATTGCACAACGGGGCCTGTTGCTCTTCGCGGGGGCGCTGATGACGGCCACAGGCCTTGCTTTCGCAGGCCTGTCTTCGCTGTGGCCGCTACTCGTCGTCGCGTTCATCGGCACGCTGAACCCGAGTTCCGGCGATGTCAGCCTGTTTCTTCCGCTCGAGCATGCAAGGCTCGCCGAATCCGCAACGGGTGACGCACGAACCGCCCTGTTTGCACGATATAGCCTTGTCGGCGGGTTGTCTGCCGCAGTCGGCGCCCTCGCGGCCGGCCTGCCCGACTCGATCAGCGCCCACTCGGGTGCTTCGCCAACCACCGCGATACGCCTGATGTTCATCGTCTACGCGACGGTAGGATTCGTTATCTTGCTTCTTTACCGGCGTCTGCCGGCACGCGAGCTCAGCACCGACACGCCGCGTGTACCGCTTGGACCCTCACGCGGAATCATCATCCGCCTTGCGCTGCTCTTTAGCGTTGACGCCTTCGCGGGTGGGCTTCTCGTCAACTCGCTGCTAACCCTGTGGTTGATCCAGCGGTTCGGACTTTCGCTTGGTGCAGCCGGCCAGTTCTTTTTCTGGGCGGGGCTGCTCAGCGCCGGCTCTCAACTGGCTGCGGCTCCGTTGTCGCGCCGGATCGGCCTCCTCAACACGATGGTGTTCACGCATATCCCCTCGAGCGTATGCCTGATTGCCGCAGCGTTTTCGCCTTCCCTTATGCTGAGCCTCGCGCTGCTCCTCGCACGCAGTGCTCTTTCCCAGATGGACGTGCCCACGCGCAGCGCCTACGTGATGTCCGTCGTCACGCCCGGGGAGCGTCCCGCGGCGGCGAGCTTTACCGCGGTTCCGCGAAGCCTGGCAGCAGCGCTCGCACCCACCCTTTCAGGAGTATTGCTGGGCCTTGGGTGGCTCAGTGCTCCGCTAGTCGCGTGCGGTGCGCTGAAGATTGCCTACGATCTTTCGCTGCTCGCCGCATTTCGTCACATCAGGCCCGACGGAGATTCATCATGAAAGAGCGTATCGACACGAACCGTCGCTGGGCTGCGATGTTGCTCGTCATTCTTTTGATGGTCGAAATTGCGGCACTGGTCGTCCATCACAGCGCGACCGCTGCTGGCGCTCCACTCACGGTCGAACTACCGTTGACGCACGTCGCCGACATCCCGTTGCCGGGTCGCACCACCCGGCTCGATTACGAAAGCTACGACCCTGACCGGCATCTGCTGTTCATCGCACACCTCGGCGACAGCGAAGTAATCGTCTTCGACACGCAAAACTCACGTGTTGTCGCCCGCATTGGAAATATCGCCGCCGTTCATGGCGTCCTGGTGGTACCGGCACAGTCCCGCGTGTACGCGTCGGCGACCGGCACGAACGAAGTTGTTGCCATCGACGAGGCCACCCTGAAAATCACCGCACGTATGCAGGGTGGCGTTTATCCCGACGGAATGGCATATGCACCGGACACCCGTAAACTCTATGTATCGGACGAGACAGGTGGGACTGAAACTGTGATCGATACCCGGTCCAATCGCCGCACCAACTCGATCCCGTTGGGCGGCGAAGTCGGCAACACCCAGTACGACCCAGTGTCCCGTCATATCTTCGTCAATGTCCAGTCACGACGACAACTCGTCGAAATCGATCCATCAACCGACGCAATCGTCGCCCGGATCGATCTGCCGGGCGCACAAGGCAACCACGGCCTCTATATCGTTCCGCAACTACACCTCGCGTTTGTCGCGTGCGAAGGCAACGACAGACTGCTGACGCTGAACCTGCTCACCAGGCAGGTCGTCCAGTCATTCGACGTTGGCGGTGACCCCGATGTGCTCGCATTCGATCCCGGTGCGGGCACGCTTTATATCGCTGGCGAAGCAGGCATCGTGTCGATGTTTGCCGTGGGATCCTCAACCGTGACGAAAATCGGCGAAAGTCGCATCGGGCCCAACGCGCATGTGGTTGGTGTCGATCCATCAACGCATCGCACCTATTTCCCGCTGAAGAACGTCGACGGACGTCCGGTGCTGCGCGTCATGGCGCCCCGGTAGGTTTTGCTGTCGCTGCGAAACGATGACGGACATAGGAGGTTGGACACGAAAGCGCTCTCAACGCTGGCGGGACTGCTGGCTGCGACCTCAGCCCTCGCTGCTGCCCCGACGTAATCGATCGAATGCTGATCGACAGCACAGGATCACGTTATATGTGTCCGACCGATAGGGGATGCCCGACGCGAAATCTTGCGAAGGCGACTGCGAGAGCAACGTAGCATCGTCGCTCGCGACACCTGATGACAAGCCTTCTGTTGCTCCGACCATGCTGCCGGCGCCGCATGGTGGATCGCAATAGGACTTCAAGGGAAATCCCCTGTATCTCAGGTCGGATTTCGACGGGCCGTTTCCTCGCACACTTCGGCCACTGGGTGCGACGAGGCGACCGTCCCTTCGTGGCCGTTAGCACCAGTTCGACGCGCGTCCCGTGGACTGAACGTTGGAATCAGATCGACATCACAGTTGCCGAGAGCCGCATTGACAGTTGTCAGCGAGATGCCGGCTATCGGCCGTGAGGCGTATCGGCCATGAGGCGGGATGCTCCCGCCGCCCGGATCTGCACGACAGCTACAAAGCCCTGCGGAGCCGTCGATGTGACGCCCCCAGAGGCTTTCCACACTGGTTCGAGGTCCACGGAGACCTCGAACCATTCGCAGGCGTAGAGTTTTTCATCGCGGCGCTCGATTGCCCGCATCCTGGCGGCGCCATTCGGACCCGGGCAGTCGCCTGGCATCTATCTGGGACACTCCAAAAGCAATAGCGACTCTGCGCGCCTCCGCGGCGCAAGGGAAGCGCCCCAGCACTTCCGTTGCGCGCTCGGTGCCGTCAGGTTTTCGCACTATCAGCATGGCTGCGTACATGCCCTCGTCGTATGCAGCAAGCGGGGTAAGCACCAAGCCCATATAGGCTACTTCGGCGATTTCCATCGACGCCTCTCTTCCCGCCTCAGTTTCCCTTGTACACCGTGGCATTGAGGCGTGCGAGCGAACCGTCCTTTTCTGCCTGAACCAGTTGGCCATAGACCTGCTCGCGTGTCAGCCCGTGCGCTTGCTGAATCGCCGGGTCGGAGGACAGGTTCTGCGTTTCCGACACTTGCGGCTGCGATGCATTGGGGTCCTGTTGAGCAGCATGTGCTGCCGAACAGAACAGCGATGCTGCGAGTGTCAATGCGACAGGGGCGGCAGAAAAGAAGAGCTTGCTCATGGTGAAACCTCCAGTTGATGTAGGCCCCGAAAACGGGGCGTTGAGCGCCGAGCTGAAGTGCTGCGACGTCGATGGAGGTAAGCGTAAACCCGTACTATTAAAAAATAGTTTCAATAATTATGAACAATTATTTACTGTCGCGATGGCAATCGGGCGTCAATGGCCGGATAAGGAGGCTATCCAAGGGCCGGCCGCGATTCCTGTGTCAACCCGCAGTCGTGCTCGAGCCTGAAGTGCAGGGACGGAATGTTCGACCGGAAGGCACCGTCGGTCAGAATGTCCATTGAAATCCGAGCCGCCATGCACCGCGCGGGAAAACAAGGGTGGCTCGCCCGATGAATCGAAGGCCGCAGTCGCTTTGCCAAATGGCGACTCGTCGCTCATCAGGAGACGTTCGCCATGCAACTGCTAAGGACAGTTTGTGGCCCCTCAACTGCCCTTCGACGTGGCGCGAGCGCTACGGCAGCTTCCGAACGATGCTGTTGAAAAAGTCGCTGCGCGGCGTTTCCAATCCGCTGGCGAAAAAATCGACCTCTCCGATCGGCCTACAAACCGCTCACGAACATCGGTTAAGGATAAGAAGACCCCTGAAAACCTCGCGAGAAAGTCGGTCAGCGACTTTTTCAACAGCATCGAACTGGAAGGGCCATTAGAGGAGCCGTCTCGGGCGGCAGGTTCTCTTGGTTTGTTCGACGCCTGCCCATGTCCGCGGACTTGGGGGCGCGCGACGGCGCGTGCGGGCAGGCGTTGGATAAACCTCAAGAACTGCAGTCTGTGAGGCCCCTTGCACGCGCGTTTCAACCGACAGTTGCTATCTAATTGGCTCGATCAGTCGGAGGCTTGTGGCAAAGGCACACGTTTGCCGGACCTGGATGCGGCAGAAAACGGGCGAGGTCAATTGTCAACAATGGCGCGCCTGGAAGTTATATGGTTAACAGGCATCAGACATGGAAAGTACGGAGTCTGACATGACATCGCGTCGAGCGATTAGGAACAGCTTCACGCTGCAGCGTGCGCGTAGCAAAACCTCCGCCGCGCTCAGCTGTGCGGCGGTCCTGGTGTTGGGCGCCTGTGCGCAGCCGTGGCAGGGCTTCGAGGCCGGCGAACCGGAAAGCGATGTTATCGCCAGACTCGGCCAGCCGCGCGAGGTCTACGACCTGCCTGGCGGCGGGAAGCGTCTGATGTGGCCGACGCAGCCGATGGGTGAAGTCACCACGGCTGCGGACATCGATGCGATGGGCAAGGTGATCAGCGTCCGGCAAGTACTTCAGCCGAGCGAGTTCTATCGGGCGGAGGTCGACAAGTGGACGAAGAACGACGTGCTCGTCAATTTCGGCCGCCCGGAGGAAACCTCTTATTTTCCCTTGATGAAGCGTGAAGTATGGAGCTATCGCTATCTGGAAGACCATGTGTGGTATCAGTTGTTCAATTTCTATTTCGATGACACTGGCGTCCTCCGCTCGACCCAGAAGAGCCCCGACCCGCTCCATGAGCAAAACGGCAATGATCACCTGCCCTGACGGTGTTGAAAAGTAAAGAGGAGGAACGTGTCTGCGAACGGGGACGCCGACTTCGCGCTGCACGCTTGTTTGTATGATGACGCTGCATAACGATTCACAATTCAACTGGCCGCCCTCTCCCCGACCCTGATGACCGGACACGACCCGTTCCGGCCCCTCAGTTAGTTTCTGCGAATGTCACCACCGCAGTTGCAAAGCGGCCGTTCTTGCGCATTCCCCCAGCCGTCCACCCTCGCGGGGGAGCCCCTTTTTGAACGTTGGCGATACCGACTGATGCTCTTGCGTTAGTCGCCACGCTGGCACGGCAGCGTCAACGGGGGTGAAGCCGAAAATGTCAGGCCGCCTTCGTCGGACCTGCGCAGCATTTAGTTCAGAACAAACCTTACATTGCTGCCGTTGCCATGCCTACGGAAATAGGTGGCAACGGAAGTGAATCTATGTCGCTAAAGAACGGCAAGCACGGGTCGTTATACGCGTTAGGAATTTGCATTCATAACGCAATATCCAAGTTGTCCGTGGTATCTCTAATATCGAGGGAAATTTGCCGTGCCGTTTCTGAAAAATCTTAGGGTGTTGGCTCAACTGATGCTCGGTTTCTCTGTCGTGACCGTCCTTATGATCGGGCTGGGAGGGTTCAGCCTTTTCGAGATCAGTGCTGAAAACGATCACGTCTCACAACTGCGCGACAACTGGTTACCTTCCGTACGCAGCAGCCTGCAGATGCAGGCCGGCCTGCGCGACATCCGCCTTGCCGAATACCGCCTTGCCACTGCACAGACCCCCGCTGAAATCCAGGACGCCGAGTCGCAAAGCCAGGCCCGCATTGCGACCTATGATCACGCGGTCGCCGAATACGAGAAACTCATCTCGGAGCCGGAGGAAAAGGTGGCGTTCGCGGACATCCAGACGCTGATGCCGCAATACATGCAGATCGATCAACAGATCCATGCCCTGGCGAAAGAGAGCAAGGGGGCGGACGCCATGTCGCTGTTGAAAGGTCGGGCGACCACGCTTCGCTCCGCAATTGAAAAGGACATCACCACCATCGTTGACGTAAATGTGGCGGGATCGGTCCGCGAAGGCACGGCGGCAGGCCAGGCGTATTCGCATGCTGTTGCCCTTGTGATCGGACTGATCGTCGCTGCATCGTTAATTGCGCTGTCGTTGGCGTTGCTCATCGCGCGCGGCCTCGCAAGGCAGCTTGGCGGTGAGCCACGCGACGCTGCGACACTCGCCAGCGACATCGCAGCCGGGAACCTGCGCACGGCGGTCCAGTTGAAGGCGGGCGATCGCAGCAGCCTGCTGTTCTCGCTGGGCGTCATGAAGGACCAGTTGACGACGATCGTACGGGGTATTCAGACCTCAAGCGAGTCGATCTCGGTCGCTGCCGGCGAAATTGCCCAAGGCAACACCGATCTGTCCCAGCGCACCGAAGAGCAGGCGGCGTCGCTGGAGGAAACCGCCTCTAGCATGGAAGAGCTGACCAGCACCGTCCGTCATAACGCGGACAACGCACGGCAGGCAACCGCGCTGGCCAGCACGGCGTCGGAAATCGCACAGCGTGGCGGCGACGTGGTCCGACGTGTGGTGGAGACAATGCACGGGATCTCCGGCAGCTCGGCCAAAATGTCAGAGATCATCGCCGTTATCGAGGGCATCGCATTCCAGACGAATATTCTTGCGCTTAACGCAGCGGTCGAGGCGGCTCGCGCCGGTGAACAGGGGCGGGGGTTTGCCGTCGTGGCCGGCGAGGTCCGCACGCTCGCCCAACGCAGTGCAAGCGCAGCCAAGGAAATCAAGGACTTGATCGGCGAGTCGGGGAATCGGGTGGACGAAGGATCAAAGCTCGTTGAGGAAGCAGGCAGCACGATCAGCGAGGTCGTCCAGTCAGTGAAGCGTGTTGCCGACATTGTGGGCGAGATCTCCTCGGCCTCGGAAGAGCAGCGCACCGGCATCGAGCAGGTCAATCAGGCCGTCACCCAGATGGACCAGGTGACCCAGCAGAACGCCGCCCTCGTGGAAGAAGCCGCGGCAGCGGCGCAGTCGATGGCCCAGCAGGCGCAGGGGTTGCTTGAGGCCGTGGCTGTCTTCACGATTGCCGATAGGGGGCCATCGGGGTCACAGACAGTTGCGTCGCGGAGCGAACCGCGTCGGCCGGCACCGACAGTTCGCACGCCCCCTCGTGCAACGTCGGCGGAGAGGGCGCCAGTCACTACCGCAAACAGGGAAACCGTCATCGCGGCCGATACCGGCGCTTCGGACTGGCAGACATTCTGAGCGGGTCTGACAATTGAACAATACTGACGATGTGCTGGGCCAGGTAGTCGAACTCATGGCGGCCAACACGAACAAAGTGGGTGTTCCTGGCGAGCAGGCGATGGTGTTGGGCAAGTTTCTGGAGGCCGTCCTGCCTCACCTCACGACGTTGCAGCGCATCGAGGGGGTGACCCGGTCATTCCGACGGGGCATTGAAGAGGCCCTGTCGTGGATGCACGATGTGGCCTTGCCCGTGGAATATCACTCGGCACTACTTGAACTCGCCAATACCGTCGCCCCCCAACACGCTGATCGGCGTTACCCCTCCTTCTGACGCGACCGCACGATGACCCGTTCTTAAGTGCGAGCGCCGCAAGGCTGAGACCACGACTATTTATGGCTCATGTCGGCCTGTGAGCTGACGCTCACGAATCCGATTCGAGTGACTCTAACTGGCCGAACTCAGCTCGATGTCGCTTTACCTCTTCATGGGTTGCACAAGTGATTTGATTCAATGGCAAACAGGTCGGACCGTCGGTGACAAAACCTGCGCAGCTCTAGGGCTCTCGAAGCCGTGGATATAGGAAGGAGTCACCGGGCGAGATCCATTGGGGCCACGCACATGGGTGCCACAGAAAGGCCGAATGTATATATGCAATCCAGCACCTGTAAGCTGTAGATCGGATCATTTGGCAAACGGGACGAGGCCATCTATAAAGCTGCAACCCATCCTGTCGCAGTCATAGCACGCGAAAAAACCGTCGCAAACGGGAGGCGTTCATATAAGGACAGGTGAAATGTGCCCGCTGAACCCATCCATCCGGCGCCAATCAATTCTGCGACCTGGCAACATAAGCAGTGCTTTGCATAGCGATCGCAGTTCCTCCGCACTCCTTACCGCGACAAAACCAGATAGAGTCTGCTGATTCAAGCTCAATTGACCACTTCAGCCAATCCTAGCGCCGCACCCACTACCACGAGCCAAATCGGATTGAAGCGGGTTCGATAAGCGATTGCCGCCGTGGCGATTGTGAGTACGATTCGGCCAGCTTCGATGTCGATTTCCCGGGCGAACACGTACGCGGCGCAAGCGAGCAGTCCGACCGTGACCGGTGCCAGCCCCCGGCGGATCGCAGTGATGAGCGCAGAATCGTTGCGCCGCTCGACCCAGTGGCTGACGTGGTACGCAACGAGCGCGGATGGAACAATTTTGGCAAGCGTCGTCACCAGCGCGCCGGCAAGCCCGGCCGCCTGAAAGCCGATCAACGCGACTGCCATGCCATTCGGCCCGGGCGCTGCCTGCGTGATCGAAAAAAACGTCACGAACTGTTCGTCGGTCACCCAGTGCCGGGTATCGACTGCATAGCGCTGGATATCAGCTAGCGTCGCATTCATCCCGCCGACTGCGAGCAGCGACCATAGCGCACTGTGAACCAGAAGATCTGCGAGCGTCGACCACATGGCGCTTACTCCTTGCGGGCAGCGGACCGGCCCTGATCCGCCGCGCGCCACATCAGCCACGTGCCGAGAGGACCAAGAACGGCAAGCACCAGCAATAGCGGCAGCTTCAGCACGCCGATTGCGATGAACGTCGCTGCCACCAGCGCGGCATTTCGCAAGTCGCGCGGCAAACTCGTGATCAGCTTGAGCACGGTAGAGATCACGAGTCCGGTGGCAACAGGCATCAAGCCCGCGAGAAGATGCGCGGTCACCGGCGCGTGTCCCCAGCGCGCGTAAGCGTAGCCGAGGCCGATGGTGATGATCGTCGGTGCGAGATACAGTCCGCCGACCGCCACCACCGCCCCTATCGCGCCGCAATTCTGCCGCCCGAGTATCGTTGCAATGTTCGACACATTCGGTCCAGGAAGCAGTTGCGCGAGCGGCAGCAACTCGGCGAACTCGCGGTCCGTGAGCCACCGGTGCCTTTCAACCAGCATGCGCCGCGCCCACGGCAACACGCCACCAAAACCAGTCAGCCCGATCAGGAAAAATGCACTGAACAGGTCGTTAAGGTTCGGCCGGCTGACGCATGGAGCAGCCGCCGGGCTATCGACATGGTCAAGAACAGGTAATGTCATCAGCGCGTCCGCTCGCGGTTATTGATTGGCTCGTCGCTGAAATGATAGCAACGACGCGGCTCGGAACAAAAGATGTGATAGGTCCGAGCAGCGTGTCCCGACCGTCAGATCTTCGCTGTTTCGTAGCTTGCCGGATGGAAGATTTCGTCGACCGACAATAGTCGCTTCGACAGTCCCTGCGAATGGTGATGACGCAGGAACGTCTCGAGCGTGCTGCGGTTTGCAGCCACACCGTAAGGCCAATGGTCGTTGCCGAGCAGTTCGCGGGCAGCCTTCAGCTGCTCTTCGACGAACGGCAGCGTGACTTTCGTAGCCGACGTATCGGACAGCTTGTCGAGTGCAATCTGCTTCGACTGCTCGAACGCTTTCAGCACGGCGGCAGGCAGCCACGGGTGTTCCTGCGCGAGCGTCTTGCGAATGCCGACCACGTGCATGATCGGAAACACCTGCGTGCGGCGGTAGTAATCTTTTGCCGCCTCGGTCGGGTCGCGAAACAACCAGCCGACGTTCGGATTCTTGCCCGCGCACGACGGTGGGCGCGGTGCCATGAAGGCGTCGATGTCACCGCGATCGAGCATCGCCGAAATCGTGTCGTCTTCGGGAGCCGCTTCGAGCCGGACGTCGGACGGCAGTTGCAGTTTGATTTTCTCGGGCCGGCCTGGTTCGTCGATGCCGCCGCGCACCCAGGTCACGTCTTCCGGTTTCACGCCGAAATCGTCTTCGAGAATCGCGCGCGCCCATACGTTCGCAGTCAGCTGGTATTCAGGCAAGCCGATACGCTTGCCCTTCAGATCTTCCGGCCGTTTGATGCGATCGGTGCGCACATAGATCGACGTATGCCGGAACGCGCGCGACAGAAACACCGGCACGGCGATATAAGGACACGTCCCTTCGGAGTACTTCACGGTATAGCTGGAGAACGACAACTCACTGATGTCGAACTCTTCGTTGCGAAACGCGCGAAAGAACATTTCTTCCGGCGACAACGTCATGAACACGGGATCGACGCCGTCCATCTGGACTTGCCCAGAGATCAGCGGTCGCGTGCGGTCGTAGTCGCCGGTGGCAATGGAGAGATTGAGTTTTCCGTTCATGATTGATTTGCTAACGAGTAAATAGTGCGGTTCGGCACAGCAGGTAACGGTGCCGCGCCGGAAGTCAGAAGCGCCGTTCAGTGCGCCGGCGCGCGGTGCACCTTGCGGCGCAGGAATTCGAAATTGACGGCGAATTGTTCGGGGCGCGTCACGGTCTCATGCAGGCGCTTGACGTCTTCGTCCGAAAAGCCCTCGCCCATGCCGCCGGCGGCTTGCGTCAACAACTGGATCTGGCAGGCGTTTTCGAGCAGCAAAGCGAGCACAACCGATTCCTCGATCGAGCGGCCCGTCACCGCCACACCGTGATTGCGCATCAGGACGGCCTTGCATTGACCGAGCGCACGCGCGACACCGGAGCCCATCTCCTGCGTGCGGATAAGATTCATCGTGTCGGTGTAGTAAGGCACACCGTCGGCGAAATGGCAGCTCGGCTGACTGATCATCCTGAGCGGTTGACCGGTGGCGGACAAAGCAACCGCATGCGTGGGGTGCGAATGGATCACGCTCATCACGTCCGGGCGCGACCTGAAAATCTCCGAATGAATGAACACCTCGCTGTGACGACGCCCCGCTCCGCCCACTTTCTCGCCGTCGAGATTGCACACCACGATGTTCTCCGGCGTGATTTCGTCGAAACCGTGGCTATGCGGCTTCATGAAGAAGTGCTCCGGGTCGCCCGGCACGCGAATCGATACGTGGCCGCGCGTCAGGTCGCCCTGTCCTTCCGCTTCGAGAATGCGGCCCGCGTCGATCAGTCTATGTTTGGCTTCGTCTGCGTTCATGGTGTAGTTTTGCGCCTTTCAAGGATGATGACGGCCTCGTCGCCGAAGGCCGCCGGATGGTCAGAACCGGCCGCCCACAGCAGCCTTGGCTTTCGACAACAGCGGCGGCGGCGTTTTGTACAGTTCGTCCAGCAACTGGTCGATGCGCTCGGGCGGCACGGGCCGCACTTCGAGACCGAGACTCTTCGCTTCGGCGAGGAACGCCGGATCTTTCATGGTTTGCGCGAACGCGCTGCGCAATGCGGCAGCACGTTCAGGCGGCAGGCCCGGCGGCGCCGCGAACGGCCGCGCAAATGCCTGACTCGCGACGATCACCTTCAGCACCTGGCGGGTCTCGTCGTTCGGAGCGAGATCGATCAGCAACGGTACGTCAGGCAGATCCGGATGCTTGTCGAGCGCCACCTGCACGAGGATGTTGATCTTCTTGTCCTTGATCCAGTCGGGGTGGCGCACCTGGATCGTGCTCCACGACGTCCCGCATTCGCCGTCGATCTCGCCGCGCTCCATCGCGAGCGCGACCTCGTTGCTGCCCGGATAGCCGGTAACGAGCTTGATCTTCGCGTTGAACAGCGTTTTGATCGTCGAGGCCATCACGTCGGGATCGGAGCCCGCGCCCTGCCCGCCCATCCGCGACGGCATGTTGACGAGATCCTGAAACGTCTTGATCTTCGAGGTCTTCCACGTCAGACACAGGCTCACGTCGCTATTGATACTGCCGAGCCACGTCAGCTTGCGCGCATCGAAATTCGCATCGCCGAGCAACGGCTCCTCCGGCATCGTGCGGCCGAACGTGCCGAACGTGGAACCATCCTTGGGCGCCACGCTGTACAGATAGTTGATCGCCTTCAGGCTGCCGGCGCCGGGCATGCTCTGCGGCGTAATCGTCGGCTTTCCGGGCAGATAGTTGCCGATGTACTTGGCGAGCAGCCGCGCGTACATGTCATAGCCGCCGCCGACCGAATAGCCGATCGTCATGTTGACCGAGCGGCCGCTATAAAAGCTCTGCACGGTCTCCGCAGCGTAGCCGCTCGCCGGCAGGTAGCAGACGGCGGACAAGCATGCGAAAGCGGCCGCAGCCGCGCGTCGCCAGATGGCGCGCGGCCGGCGCGAAAGTGCGTCGCGTTGCGGCGGCGATCGGAAAGACTGCGGCAGAAGATTTTTCATGATTTGTCTCCGTCTATATCGCCCGGCATTGCCGCGAATCGCAGCGCCGGCATTGTGGTGTGACCCGGCGTGACGACCGGAAGCGCCGGCCCGTTCATACCAGGCCTCCCAGCGCTCGCAGTTGCGGCACGAAATCGCCCAGCAATGACGGCGGCCACGGCGTCGCGAAGATCAGGTCGAACACGAGCCATAGCGCGATCGCCATCGCGACCGACAGCAACAGCGCATGACGCCAGCGCTCGCCGAACTCGAAGCGCGCGAGCAGCAGCATCATCAACAGCAGAGCGGGCAGCAGGCCGATCAGATACGCGAGACCCAACGCGCCGCCGATGGCGGCGAAAAACCGCAAGCCACGCGCGCGCACCGTAGAGATCGGCGGTGCCGGGCCCGCGAACGCTTCGTCGTCGAGTGCCGGCTCGAGTGTGAGTGAATGGGCCGATGCGGCTGGCATGGCCGTGCCCAGCCGATGCAACGCGGATTCGGCCCGCGGCGCGGCCGGCGACTGGCGCGGCGGCGGTGTGTGAGCTTGCGTGGCGGGTACCGTCACGGGCACGACGGCCGGCATGAACTCGCCCGCCGGCACGTCGCGCTCGCCGACCTGGCCGAGCAGCACGAGACAGGAGAAGAACAATGCGGCACACGCTGCGGTCATCGGCATCAGCTTCGCGCCGAAGGCCCAGTCGGATGCGCTCCAGATCGCCGCGACCACCGCGACGATCAGCGCGATCGTGAAGAGCGAATGATGGTCGAGCCGCCTGATCCTGAAGCGCATTCCCGACACAAATTGCCGCTGCTTCACCGCACGCCGCAGTCCCTTGAGCGTCGGCCCGAGCACGACCCACAGCGCCGCGCACAGCACGGCGATCACGATCGGCCGCGTGAACAGCCTGATGCCGTAGATCTCGCTCGAAATAAAGTAGTAGCGCTCGAAGATGCTGCCGAGCACGAGCCCAAGAATTAGCGGCGGACGCGGCCAGTTCAGGCGCTTCATCACCCAGCCGACGAAGCCGAACAACGCCATCGAGCACAGGTCGCCCCAGCTCTGGCTGGCGTTGAAGGCGCCTAGAAAGATGATGCCGAGCACGAGCGGAATCAGCACGCCGACTCGAACTGTCGCGAGACGCGAGAACAGCCCGCTGCCGAACAGGCAGAGCACCGCGCCCATGATGTGCGAGATCGTCAGCGTCCAGATGATCGCGTAGGTTACATCCAGATGTTTGGTCAGCATCTCCGGACCCGGCGTGAATCCATGCATGATGAACGCGCTCAGCAGCAGCGCCATCGACGCGCCGGCCGGCATGCCGAATGCAATGGTCGGGATCAGATGGCCGCCTTCCTTGGCGTTGTTCGAACTCTCCGAGGCGATCACGCCGCGAATGTCGCCCTTGCCGAAGTTCTCGGTGTGCTTCTCGGTGCGGATCGCATGACCGTAGGCCATCCAGTCGATGACCGCCGAGCCGAGGCCCGGCACTGCGCCCAGCAGCGCGCCGAGACCGCTGCAACGTAGCACCAGCCACCAGTTGCGTCCGGCGTCGCGCACGCCGTCCCACTGACTGCTCGCCTTGCCGTGCACCGCGCCGTCGGCGCGCGAGATACTGCTGCGTTCGATCGCCATCTCGGCAAGCTCGGGCAGCGCGAAAACGCCGAGCGTGACCGGCACCAGCGGCAAGTGATCCCACAGATAAAGCGAACCGAACGTCCAGCGCAGCGTGCCGGTCTGCGGGTCGGAGCCGATCAGCGACAGCATCAGTCCGAACGACGCAACCGCCAGTCCCTTGATCGGCGCCTTGCCGCTCAACACCGCGACCATCGATAAACCGAAGATGCACAACGCGAGCAGTTCTGCCGACCCGATATAGAGCACGACGACGCGCAGAACGGGGATCGTCACGGCCAGCAGCAGCGCGCCGAAGATGCCGCCCGCCAGCGACGATGCATAGCCCGCGCCGAATGCGCGCCGCGCCTCGCCGCGTCTGGCGAGCGGATGTCCGTCGAGCACGGTCGCGGCGGCCCCCACCGTCCCCGGCACGCCGAACAGCACGGCGGGAATGAAGTCGGAGACGGTCGTCACCGCGGCCATGCCGAGCAGCAGCGCGAATGCCGTGTAGCCGTCGAGGTGATAGGTGAACGGAATCAGCAAAGCCAGCCCGACAATCCCGCCAAGCCCCGGCACCACACCCAGCGCGAGTCCGAGGACAACACCACCGAGCATGATCGCGAGGCGCAGCGGATCGAGGATGATCATCAGTGCATGAAACGCGGCTGCTTCCATCAGAACACCCTGCTGTCAGTCAGACTCCGCGCCAACACGCCACGTTTCATATCCACGGGGTTGTCTCCGGTTCGCGTCCGCTTGTGTCATCGGACTGTATTGGGGGACTGCATCGACGCGGCGGGCCGTCCGATAGCCACGAAGGACGGCTCGCCGCGCGCGGGCTAGCCGGCTATTCGTAAATCGCTACGAGGTCCTGAGCGATCGGCGAATATTTCGCGTGCGTACGCAGCATGAAACTCGCGAACCCATCGCTGTTGTGATGCTTCTTGCGTTCGTTCGGCAAGTCGATGCGCTCGTTGCGCGATGCGTCACGTACGATGCCCATCGGGTCTTCACCCTGCTCGACTTTCTTCATCTCGCGACGCAGCACCCGCCGGTAGATCGCAATGCCCTGGTCGGTGGCGCCGAGGTTCTCACGCGTGCGATCCGCGACCTTGCCTTGCGTAATCCACGCCATCATGTCCTGACCGTCGACGTTATCAACGATGAATTCGCCGTGCTCGTCGATGAACGGCACGTCGTATACGTGAACGCGCTCGGTCAGATGCTTCGGCACGTCGGCGTCTTTTGGCGGGATGTACGCGTTGTACCAGAGGTGCAGCGTCTGCTCGTCGTCGACGGGTACGCGGATCTGGAATGAGTAGTAGCGCGAAGCTTCGTCGCCGTTGCCGACGGCCAGCATGTTCGGGAACACGATCGGATGACCGATGCGCCAGTCGTCCGAATCTTCAGAATGGCCGGCCAGCAGCCGATGCTTCGTGATGCCGAACTCGAACTCGTTGAAGGCGATCTTTTCATGCTTCGCGCTGATCGCGACTCTGATGCCTTCCTGCTCCTTCTGGAACTCGTAGTGGTGACCATGCAGCCACTCGGTGTGAATCGGATCGAGCGAGTTCTCCATGATCTGCAGCCAGTTGATCGGCAGCAGCGCGCGGCCCATCATCCGGATCGCGCCCGGCGCGATGAAGCCGTCGAAACGCGGCAGCAGCGGCCGCGGCTCAGGACCCATGTACGCGAACAGCAGACCGCCTAGTTCCTCGACCGGATACGCGTCGGTGGCGACCTTGTCGCGAAACGCGCAGTTGTCCGGCTCGTTCGGCTGGCTCACACACTTGCCCTGCGCATTGAACTCCCAGCCGTGATACGGACAACGAATGCCCTCTTCGGTCGGAATGCCGTGTGCGAACGACGCGCGCCGATGCGGACACTGCTCGGCGATCAGGCCGAGTTGTCCCTGACGGTTTCTGAACAGCACGAGATCTTCGCCGAGCAGGCGCACCCGTTTGGTCCAACGGTTCCCGAGTTCGGAGACGGCGCCGATGGGTTGCCAGTAGCGGCGCATCAGGTTGCCCATTGGCGTTCCCGGTCCAACTCGCGTTAAGGTTTCGTTCTGTTCAGCCGTCAGCATGGTTTTGCGTCCCCAGGTTTCTCAATGACGTCGGTTGATGGTTCGACGGCGCGCCGCGGTCTGGCTGTGATCGTCGATGAAGCAGCCCGCCTGACGCATCCGCTTTCCGAATCATCTTATACTTAGCCATCTAAGCTTCAATGATGGAAAACACTGATGCGCCGTGGCGAGCTTTCGATGAATGACATGGAAACCAATAGCAGTAAGGATTACAACTCGTGCAACGAGTGCCTTTCACGGGTCGTTCCGCGGTTTGGACCGATCTCGTCAACGCGACGTCGTTGACAACGTAAGCTTAGTTAGCTAATTTAAAAAGCGCATGTGCACACATGCCACGACAAAGGTGAATGCATGACCAAGAGTGAAAAGATTCCGCGCGACGCGCTGCCTGGCACCCTCCAGCATTGGCGTGAGGCGTTGCCGGAAGAACGGATGGCGCACCTCGTCAAGGACACCGCGCGTGGCTTCTCGCGTTCGCTGCAGGCGCGGCTGCGCGAGCATGCGGTGCAATACGGCCACTGGACTTTTCTGCGCATCCTCTGGCAAACCGACGGACTCACGCAACGCCAGTTGAGCGAGCAGGCAGGCGTGGCGGAGCCCACCACTTTTTCGGCGCTCAAGGCCATGGAAGCACTCGGATATGTGACGCGCCAGAAGATGCCGGACAACCGCAAGCAGGTCCGCATCTTTCTGACGCCCAAAGGCACGAGCCTGCGCGCGCTGCTGGTGCCCGCCGCCGTCGAGGTCAACCGCATCGCGCTCTCGGGCATCTCGCCGGAGGACATCGCCGCGACGCGCCGCACCTTGCTGGTGATGATGGAAAACCTCGCAGCCGATCCTTTCTTTGCCGCCCGCGGGATCGCCGACGCACTGAATGGCGGCAGCGATCCCAATGCCGGCGACGCCGCCGCGAGTGACTCGCCATGACCGACACGAACGCTGATGCTGGACGCCCGGTGCGTATCGCGATCGTCGGGTTCGGCACGGCCGGCCGCGCGTTCGTGCCCGCGATCGCCGCGCACGCCGGCTTCGAACTCGCGGCGATCGTCGATCCCGCGCCTGCCGTACGACGTGCCGCCGTCGACGAATTCGGCATCACTGCGTTCGACTCGCTCGAAGCACTGCTCGAGCAAGCTCACGTCGACGCGATCTACGTCGCGTCGCCGACCACTCTGCATCGCGAACATGTGCTGCTTGCCTGCGCGGCTCGCAAGCACGTGCTCGTCGAAAAACCGATGGCCGCGAATCTCGCCGACGCACAGGCGATGGTCGACGCGGCCGAATGCGCGGGCGTCGTGCTGCTGGTCGGTCATTCGCATAGCTACGATCTGCCGATTCACGCGATGCGCGAACTGATCGACGCTGGCGAGCTGGGCCGCGTGCGGATGGTCAACACCTGGTGTTTTACGGACTGGCTGTACCGGCCGCGCCGCGCCGATGAACTGGATGCGAGCCAGGGCGGCGGCGTCACGCTGCGGCAGGGATCGCATCAATTCGACATCATCCGGCTGCTGTGCGGCGGCGCCGCGCGCAGCGTGCGCGCGAAGACGTTCGACTGGGACCCGCAGCGCAGCGCGATCGGCGCCCATACGGTGTTCATCGATTTCGAAGACGGCGCCGCGGCCACCGCAATCTATAACGGTTACGGCCGCTTTTCCAGCACCGAACTGTGCGAAGGCGTCGGCGAATGGGGGTTCAAGAGCCCGGGACGCCCCGCGGCCGATCGCGCCGCTAGTGCAGCCGCGGGCAGACAGGCGCTGACGCCCGAACAGGAACTGCTCGCGAAACAGGCGCGCGCAAAGCACGCAATTCCAGGCGCCGCGCCGTGGCAGCCGTTCTTCGGCCTCACGATCGTCAGCTGCGAGCACGGTGAAATCCGCCAGTCGCCACAAGGCCTGATCGTCTACACCGATGCGGGCCGCACTGACTTGCCGTTGCCGGTGGACGGCTCGCCCCGCTCGCGTGTCATTGCCGAATTTCATGACGCGATCAGCGGACGCCACGCGGCGTTGCATGACGGCGCATGGGGTCTCGCCAATCTCGAAGTGTGCGAGGCCGCGATTGCGTCGTCGGAAAGCGGCCGCGATGTCGAACTCAACCACCAGGTCTCGCTGAAGCAATACGTCAGCTCCTGACCGTGTACGTGCCGGATTTTTCCAAAGGCGGCAGCACCGACTGCCCGATTGACGATGACCGCTACCCTGATGCAACCCCTCTTCGTCGACCAGCCCGCAACGTTCGACGCTGGTACACCCATGCAGACGCTCGCTCGCAATGATGCTGCGAGCCTGCTCTCGCTCGATGTCACGGCGCGGGCCGAGATCGCGCAGGACATTGTCCTGTTCGAACTGCGCGCACCGGATCGCGCGCCTCTGCCGCCGTTCACGTCCGGCGCGCATGTGCGCGTGCGCACGCCGACAGGCAACGAGCGCCGCTATTCGCTGTGCAATGCGCCGGGCGAGCGGGACCGCTATGTGATCGCGGTGAAGCTCGATGCCGGCGGCCGCGGCGGTTCGGCCAGCATGGTGCGCGACGTGCAGGCAGGCATGCGGCTCGACGTAGCGCCGCCTGAAAACTATTTTCCTTTGACGGAAAACGCGTCGCGTTACCTGCTGATCGCGGGCGGCATCGGCATCACGCCATTGCGCGCCATGATCGCCGAACTCGAGGCGCGCAACGCCGACTACCAACTGCTCTACTGCACGCGCACGCCGGCATCCACGGCGTTTCTCGATGAACTGGCGACGCCCGCGCGGGCGGCGCGCGTCACCGTGCACCACGACTACGGTGAACGCGAGCGCTCGGTTGCGCTGGCGCCGTTCCTCGCGACACGCGACGGCAATACCCATCTCTATTGCTGCGGACCGCGTCCGTTGATGCAAGCGGTGCGTGAGGCGGCGTCGCACTGGCCATCGTCCGCCGTGCATTTCGAGGATTTCGGCACCAGCGATTTCACCCACACGGGCGGCGCGGCCCAAAGTGAAAAAGCATTCACCGTACGGCTCGCACGCAGCGGTGGCTGCGTCGACGTGCAGCCGGGGCAAACGATTCTCGACGCCTTGCGCGCGCACGGGGTCGAGACACCGAGTTCGTGCGAAGCCGGCACCTGTGGCTCGTGCCGGACGCGCCTCATCGCCGGCGACGTGGAACATCGGGACTTCGTGCTCGACGAAGACGAGTACGACAGCGCGATCATGATCTGCGTGTCGCGTGGACGCTCCGACGAGATCGTGCTGGATATCTGACGTTGCATATCGGCGCGCGGTGCGCATGCGCCGCGCTCGCCGTTCATGCTGCCCGATGCGCGAATGCGCGCGGCCAGGCATTGCCGCAACGCCAGCGGCAGCAGCAGGCGACACGCAGCGCGGTGTGCGCGTCGGGTCGTCAAGATTGGCCATGAGATCGACCGCGAGGCGATCAATAGAACTGATCGAAGTGAACCTGTTCGAACGGGACTTTGCGGGCCAGCAGTGTGCGCTGGATCGCCGCGCCCATCGCGGGCGGCCCGGCGAAATAGATTTCCATGTCGCGCAGACGATCGCCGAACAGCGAGTCCGCGAGCTCGTGCACGTAGCCCACGTGGCCGGTCCACGGCTCGCAGGCGTCTTGCGGCGTGACGTCGGAGATCGCGGCTTCGAAGTGCAGGCGCTCGTCGAAGCCCGGCAGTTGCGCGAGCATGTCGCGGCCGCACACATCGCGCGCGGTTCTGCCGCCGTACAGGAAGTGCAGTTTGATATTCGCGAGTGAAGGGTCGGCCGCGACGCCACGCGCAATCGAGATCATCGGCGCGAGACCCGAGCCGCCCGCGACGCAGAGCACGTCGCGCGGCACATCGCGACGCAGATAGGCCATGCCGTACGGTCCGTCGATCTCGACCTGGGCGCCGGCTTGCAGCATGTCGAACAACACTGCGCTGCCCTGCCCACTCGGCACGCGACGAATCTGGAAATGGAGGATGCGCGGCGTGTCGGCGATATTGCTCATCGAGTAGGCGCGCACGCCTGCCACGCCGGGCAGCTTGAGCAGCGCGTACTGGCCGGGCTCGAACGACAGGTCGGCGGAGAGCTCGAAACAGAACTCGCCGATGTCGTGGGTGATGGGACGGCGTGCGGTCAGGGTGCCGAGCACACGGCGCGGCGCGTGAACCGGCGCGTAATGCGACGCCGGGCGCAGCTTGATCGTGCAATCGCCGCGAGGCGCGCACTGGCAGCCGAGATAGCGGTTGCGTGCGCGGTCTTTGTCGGTCCATGCGGGTGCCTGCTGCCATTTGACGTCGACTGTGCCTTCGAGCAGTTCGAACTTGCAGTTGCCGCATGCGCCGACGTTGCATTCATAGGGAAACGCGATGCCTGACCGTAACGCGGAGCGCAGCAGCGTGTCGTCCTGGTCGCAGTCGAACGAGAGGTCGGAACCCGCGAGAGTGATGCGATGCGCAACGTCGGACATACAGTTCCTTTCATCAGATTAGCGTCATATCGGCGGCCGGTATCCCAACGTGGACGAGATACCTTCAGCCGCATTCAACAGGTGCGGCACGCATGCGCGCAGCGCCTTCTTGCTCAACCGCTGCGACGGACCACCCACGCCCACCGCCGCGACCACACTGCCGGTCAGATCGCGCACGGGCGCCGCAATACCGCGCATGCCGATCTCAGACTCCTCGTCGTCGATCGAATAGTTTTCGCGGCGCACTTTTTCAAGCATCTTCAGAAACACCTGGGTGTCGGTGTTCGTGTTCGGCGTGCGCGCGACGAGCCCGGCCTTCAACACCCGGGCGACCACGTCGGGCGTACGGAACGCGAGCAGTACCTGCCCTTCGGCGGTACAGAACGCCGGCTTGCGCACGCCGATGTACGAACGCATCCGGATCGCCTGGTCGCTTTCCAGATTGAACAGATAAACGATGCTGGTGTCGTCGAGCACGGCGAGATGAACCGTTTCGCCCGTGTGTTCGCGCAGCACGTGAAGAAACGGCACCGCCTGCTTGGACACGTCGATGCGGCGCCTGACCAGCGCACCCAGTGTGAACAACTGAATGCCGAGCCGATAGCGGCCGTTCTCCTCGTTCTGCTCGAGCAGTCCTTCGGAGACCAGCGTGGTGGCGAGGCGGTGAACCGTGCTTTTCGCAAGGCCCATGCGCTTCGCCAGATTGCTGATACCGATCTCTGGTTCCTGCTCGGAAAACACCTTCAACACACGGATCGCAGCTGCAACCGACGACAGCCGCCCGTCTCCTGCCTCACCTTTTCCTTCAGACATTGTTTGCGTTTCGAGATTTTCCATGAATATATCTCAGTCTTTAAATTTGGAACAACGTTCTATATAGAGGAACAATTGGCTGTATTCAAGGCAGTATGCGCTGGTGCTCCGGCGCCACTGGGCATCCCCTTCCGCAACCGGCATCCGACATGATATCCGCCTCGTGGGGCCCGACGCGATCAGGTTTTCCCGGCTATTGCGGTCCTCGGTCGGAAACTGCGTCCGGCAGCGCCGAATTCCGTTTTATCCGCCACTGCGTTCCATATATGGCGGCGGCGTTCCATCTAGCGTAACAACTCGTACGGTATGAGTACATACCCTGAATGGCTTTTTCTTGACTTAGGTTCCTAAACAAAGCCACACTCCTTACATCGATTCAGCGTGGACCGATGTTCCATATAAAAGAACGAAACGCAAATCTCGCCACAGGTTTTGTTTCAGTTTCATCGAATCACGGTCACACGCCTGGGTATTGCGCGGACCGGTATCACAAGGGGGGCGCGGCGCAACCGATATGCGAACGGATTGAATGCGTGGATGCCTAGCCATGCATTTAGTTATGCATATCGATCTGTAGAAACCCGCCGCTGCGCTACCCGAACCAACCCGGCATCCGACCGGGACTCAATCAATTGCCGGGATGGAGACGACATGAAAAAGACGCTTGCGCTGCTCACCTTGCCTGTGATGGTGGGCGTCGCACACGCCCAAAGTTCCGTGACGCTGTACGGCATCGTCGATGCCGGACTGGTCTATATCAACAATCAATCGGGGCACTCCAACATCGAATCGGTGACGGGGCAGACCAACGGCAGCCGGTTCGGCTTCCGCGGCACCGAGGATCTGGGCGGCGGAATGAAAGCGTTATTTGTGCTGGAGAATGGCTTCGATCCTTCGAACGGCAAGCTGTTGCAAGGCGGCCGCCTGTTCGGACGGCAATCGTACGTAGGCTTGCAAAGCCCGTATGGCACGCTGACGCTCGGCCGCCAATACGATCCGATGACCGCCTACATCGGCGAAATCGCCGCGACGTCGATATGGGCGTGGCTCGGGACCCACCCCGGCGACTTTGACAATCTGAATTCGAATTTTCGTGTCGATAACGCCGTGAAATACACTTCGCCCGATATGGCGGGGTTGCAGATCAGCGGAATTTTCGCACCGGGCGGCGTGGCCGGCGATTTTGCCAGCAGGCGGATCTACACGCTCGGCGCCAACTACCAGCACGGTCCGTTCACGGTGGCGGTGGCCTACGACCATCTGAACAATCCGGCCACTTCCGCCTATGACGGAACCGCCGAACCCGGCTCGCCGGGCTTTACGTCACCAGGTAAAAGCCCGGTATTCAGCGGCTACCTGTCCGCCAATACGCTGGAGATCCTCGGCGTCGGGCTCGCGTACAAGATCGGGCAGGCGAAAATCGGCCTCGTCTATACGAATACCCGCTACCACAACATCCTCCACACGCCGAGCACGCCGAACAGCGGTTCCGCGACGTTCAACAGCTATGAAGCGAACGCGCGTTACTACTTCACGCCGGCGTTTCTGGTGGGCGCCTCTTTCAGTTACACGCAAGCGGAAACGGCGAAGTACGAACAGGTGAACTTCGGCCCCGACTATTTCCTCTCCAAGAGCACGGACATCCTCGCGGTCGGCGTGTGGCAACACGCTTCGGGCATCGACTCGACAGGAAAGCCCGCGGTGGCGGCAATCGGCTCGCTCGGCCAATCCACTACCCCCAACCAGGTCGCCGTGAAGTTCTCGATGCGGCATCGCTTCTAAGGAGAACACGAGTGAAAAGTCTGGGTGTCTTGCGCGTTGCCACAGTCATGGGTGCCGTCATGGCCGCACTGCTGGGCTCGGCCGCCGCTCGCGCGGCCGGCCCGACGGTGGTCCACGTCGGCATTGCCAATGCAAGCAGCGATGTGGCCTTCTTTATCGCGGACAAGAACGGTTACTTCCGCCAGGAAGGTATCGACGCGCGGTTCGTGCCATTCGACTCCGGCGCGAAAATGGTCGCGCCGCTTGGTGCCGGCCAGCTCGACGTGGCCGGCGGTTCGCCGTCCGCCGGACTGTATAACGCCGTGTCGCGCGGCATCGGCATCAAGATCGTCGCGGACAAAGGTTCGACGCCGCCCGGCTACGGCTACCAGCCGCTGCTGGTGCGCAAGGACCTGGTGACAAGCGGGCGCTATAAAACGCTTGCCGACCTGAAGGGGCTGAAGATCGCCGGCAGCGCGACAGGAAGCGCGTCCACGTCGACGATGAATGAAGCGCTGAAAAAAGCCGGCCTGAAATCCAGCGACGTCGAGCGGATCTATCTCGGCTTTCCGCAGCACGTCATGGCACTGGAGAACAAGGCCGTGGATGCCGCGCTGACGACCGAGCCCTCCGCCACCGAAGCGGTTCGCAGTGGCGCGGCGGTGCGCGTGATGGGCGACGACCAGATCTATCCGAACCATCAACTGGCCGTGGTGCTGTATGCGAGCACGTTCATCCACGATCACCCGGACACGGCGAAAGCCTTCATGCGCGCGTATTTGCACGCGGTACGCGATTACAACGACGCGCTGGCCAACGGCAAGATCGCGGGCCCGAACGCGGACGATGTAATCGCGATACTCACCCAGTACACGCCGATCAAGGACCCCTCCGTCTATCGGACGATTGTTCCTCAGGGCACGAATCCGGATGGCAAGCTCAACATCGCCAGCCTCGAAAACGATCTCGCGTTTTTCAAAAGAGAGGGTGTGGTCAAAGGCAACGTGACGGTTGCGGAGGTGGTCGACACCTCGTTCGTGGATGCCGCCGATGCCGCACTTGGCCCTTATAAGCCACACTCCAAATAGCTCAGGATTACCGATATGGCTACACCGCTAGTTTCGTCGCCGTCGCCCGGCACGTCCCTTCCTCCGTCGATGCAACCTGGGTCGACGCACGACGACGCGCCCGCCAAGATCCGCCTGCGTCATCTGACCAAGTCGTTCCAGACGCCTGGCGGCACCGTGACCGCGCTCGACGACGTCTCGCTCGATATTCCGACGGGCTGCTTCTTCATGATCGTCGGCCCGAGCGGCTGCGGCAAGACGACCCTGTTGCGCATCCTTGCGAATCTCGAAACGCCGACTTCCGGCAGCGTCGAGATCTCCACGCCCGCCGAGTTTCGGCCCGGCAACTCGATGGTGTTTCAAGGCGATTCGCTGTTCCCGTGGATGACCGTCTATGACAACGCGGCCTACGGTCTCGCGCTGCGGCATGTGCCCAGGGGCGAGATCCGCGATACGGTCGGCCACTATCTGAGCCGTACCGGCCTGACGCGCTTTGCCAAGGCGTATCCGCATCAACTGTCGGGTGGCATGCGGCAGCGCGTATCGATCGTGCGGGCGTTCGCGAACGATCCCGACATCCTGTTGATGGACGAACCATTCTCCGCGCTCGACGAACAGAACAAGCTGCTGCTTCAGGAAGAACTGCTGCGCATCTGGGAAGAGACGCGCAAGACCGTGCTGTTCATCACGCACAGCGTCGACGAGGCCGTCACGCTCGGCGACCGGATCATGGTGATGACCGCACAGCCGGGATGCGCGAAGCAGATCGTCGACGTGCCGTTCGAACGTCCACGCTCAGTGCTCGAATTGCGTGCGCGGCCTGAATACGGCGAATTCGTTTATTCCATCTGGGGCCAGTTGCGCGACGAAGTCGAGCGTGCGCGGGCTCGCGATCTGGGCGGGAAATCATCATGAAGTCCGCGTTAAAAACACCACAAAAACTGCAGTCGAAAGCGGCCGGTCCGGCCGCCCGCGCCAAGCGCCCGCCGTTCGTATCGGGCAGGCAGCGCGACCGCCTGATCAGCATCGCGTCGCCGGTCGTCCTGCTGCTTCTGTGGCAAATCGCGGCGCAAACCGGCTTGATCGACGAGCGCTTCTTCCCCGCGCCGACGAAAATCTCCGCGACCTTCATCGCGCTGATCGACGACGGCTCGCTATGGATCAATACGTGGGCGACCTTGCAGCGGCTCTTCTGGGGCTGTCTGATCGGCGGCATTCCGGCGTTGCTGCTCGGCGTCGCGACAGGGTTGTCGCGCCCGCTGCGCGCGGTGTTCGAACCGCTCATCGCGGCCACTTATCCGGTGCCGAAGAGCGCCATTTTTCCGCTGCTGCTGTTGATCTGCGGACTCGGCGAAGCGTCGAAGATCGCGATGGTCGCGATTGGCGTCTTCTATCCGGTGTTGATCAATACCGCGACCGGGGTCCTCGAAATCAACAAGATCTATCTTGACGTGGGCCGCAATTTCCGCGCGGGCCGCTGGCAAGTTTTCCGCACCATCGCGTTGCCGGGCGCCGTGCCGCACATCATGAGCGGCATCAAGCTCGGTCTCGGCCTTGGTTTGATGCTGATCGCCATTGCCGAGATGATTGGCTCGAAAAGCGGGCTGGGCTACATGATCTGGAACGCGTGGGAACTGCTCTCGGTGGAATCGATGTATGTCGGCCTGCTCGTCATCGCTTTCCTGGGGTACGGTATTTCGCTTCTGTTGACCGAACTGGAACGCAAGCTGATTCCCTGGAAGACAACCCGCTGACCCTTGCCCTCTTCCCCACGATACCGTTATGGACAACTATCAGACCGAAAAACAGCAGCTGGTCGACGCGATACTGATGCTCGAACGGGCCGAAGTGATCGACTTCAACGGCCACTTCAGCTGGCGCATTCCTGGCCGCGACCACATGCTGATCAACTCGGGCAAATCGGTGCGCAGCGCGTTAAGCGCAAGCGACATCGTCACGATCAATTTCGACGGGAATCTGATCGAAGGCGACGCGGTGCCGCCGATGGAATTTCCGATCCACGCGGAGATCTACCGGCGTCGTGCGGACGTCAACTCGGTGGTCCATTCGCATCCGCTCTGGTCGACGCTCTTCAGCATGACAGGGCGCGCCGTCGAGCCCGTGATCATGCAGGCGGCCGTGCTCGGCGAAATTCGCCAGTTCGGCAAGACGGCGTCGATCAACCGCAAGCCGCTTGCCGAAGAAATGGCCGACGCACTGGGTCCGCATCGGGTCATCATGCTGAAGTCGCACGGCGCGGTGGTCGCCGCCGAGGGCATTCTCGAAGCCTTCGTGCTCGCGTTCTATCTGGAAGAGAACGCGCAGCGGCAGTATCTGGCAAGCCGGCTCGGCGAGCCGATGGTGCTGTCGGCCGAACAGGTCGAGACGATCAGCCGTAATCTGTGGAAGCCGAACCTGTTGCGCAAGGTATGGGACTATCACGCGGCCAAGCTGCATCGCGAGCGGCCCGCGAGTTCATGATCGCGCGCATTCCTATCTATCTGCTGACGGGTTTCCTCGGCAGCGGCAAGACCACGTTGCTCAAGCGTTGGCTGCAACAACCGCTGTTGCAGAACGCGGCGCTGATCGTCAACGAGATCGGCGCGGTCGGCCTCGATCACACAACGCTCGGCTACGCGAGCGAAGCATCTACGCTGCTCGCCGATGCATGCGTATGCTGCACCGGCTTGCCCGGTTTGCATGAGGCGCTTGAAAACCTGTTCTGGGCGCGTCTGCATCGCAGCATGCCGCGCTTTGACGCGGTGGTGATCGAGACTACCGGACTCGCCGATCCGGCCGCGCTGGTCGCGTCGCTGAAAACACAGCCGTTTGTCAGCGAACGCTATTGCCTTGCCGGCATCGTAACGACGCTTGGCGCGCCCACTGCGCAGGAGACGATGGCGCAATTCGCCGAAGCACGCGCGCAACTCGACGCGGCTGGTGCGATCGTAGTGACGAAGACGGATCTGGTCGTGCGTGAGGACCTCGACGCGCTGCTCGAAAGATTGCAGCGCTCGAACCCGGCGGCTCGCGTGCTGCTGTCCGCGCACGGCAGTCTCGGCGCGCATGAAGCGTGGCACGCGGCACAAGCCGCCGCCAGCCCGACGCTTCCCCCCAGCCCTTCTTCTGAAAAGCGCCGTCCCGCGTGGCGCGCGGCCGAACCACACGGCATCCGTCCACGGTTGGCGCAGCGAGGCCGTGCGGTGCATGGCGCCGCCACACGTTTCGAAGCCCTTGAAGAAGCCCCCAACGTCGATACGGCCCGTCGCTTTGTCGACGCATTGGTCACGCGCCATCGGACCCGCTTGCTGCGAATGAAGGGAATGATACGCCTCGCCGATGGCACGACACTCGTCGTGCAATTCACACTCGGCGACCGCGCGGCGCAATTGGACACGGGACTGGACCCGACGCAATCGACCGCCGCGAGCATACCTGGTGGCGTCACGCTGATCCTGCGCGTTAGCCAGTAAAAGAAATTACTTCAAGCCGCGGCACTGAACGGGCCCAGCACGTTCAGCGCCCGACGCGCGACATTCAATCCTCGACGGCGATCGTCACTTCATCCCCTTCCACCGAGGTCGGGTAAGTCTTCAACGGAAGCATGCAAGGCGGCGTCACGACTTCTCCCGTGCGAATGTTGAACGCGCCGTTGTGGAAATCGCATTCGACCGTATCGCCTTCGATACAGCCTTCGGACAATGAACCGGGACCGTGCGTGCACGTATCGTCCGTCACGAAGTACTCGCCCTCGAGATTGAACACCGCAAGCGTCAGGCCGTTCTTTTCGATCCTGATTGCCTGCCCTTGCGCGACATCTTCTTTACGGCACAACGCTATGCGCGAACACGTCTTCTGCATCTCCATTCTCCATTCTCTGTTTGACAGCCGGTGAGGCGAATGATAACTTTGTTCACGTGGAAAGAACAGCGTTCCTTTATACGGAACACAAACATTTAGAGCAATTTGCGGAAACGAAGAGGCAACCCATGTTGAAGAAACAGGACAACGATCTGCTGACCCAAACGAGCCCCGGCACGCCGATGGGTGAACTGTTCCGGCGCTTCTGGCTGCCGGCATTGCTGTCGGAGGAAGTCGCGCAGCCAGGGGGCGAGCCGGTGCGTTTGCAACTGCTGTCCGAGCGCATGCTTGCGTTTCGCGATTCCGAAGGCAAGCTCGGCCTGATCGACGAGTTTTGCGCGCATCGCGGCGTGTCGTTGTGGTTCGGCCGCAATGAGGAGGGCGGCATCCGTTGTCCGTATCACGGCTGGAAGTACGACGTGAACGGGCAATGCGTCGACGTGCCGTCGGAACCGGAGGCAAGCGGCTACTGCAAGAAGATCAAGCTGAAGTCGTATCCGCTCGTCGAGCAAGGGGGTGTCGTCTGGGTCTACATGGGGCCGCCCGAACATCAGCCGCCGCTGCCCGCGTATGAGTTCTCGACCGTGCCCACGAGCCAGTCGTTCATGACCAAGCGTCTGCAGGAATGCAACTGGCTCCAGGCGCTCGAAGGCGGCGTCGATTCAAGCCATGTGTCGTTCCTGCATCGCGGCGCGCTCAATTCGGATCCTCTTTTCAAGGGTGCGCGCGGCAACCAGTACAACCTGAGCGATTTCAGCCCGGTGTTCGAAGTGGTCGACGCAGCGGGCGGCCTGTACATCGGTGCGCGCCGCAATGCCGAAGACGACAAGTACTACTGGCGTATCACGCCGTGGGTGATGCCCTGTTTCACGATGGTGCCGCCGCGCGGAGACCACCCGGTTCACGGCCACTTCTGGGTGCCCATCGACGACGAGCACTGTTGGGCCTGGAGTTTCGACTACCACCCGACGCGCGATCTGACCGCCGCCGAAGTGGACGCGATGAAGGACGGCAAGGGCATTCACGTGCGCTATGTGCCGGGCACCTATCTGCCGTTGCAGAACAAGGGGAACAACTACCTGATGGATCGGGCCGCGCAGAAAGCGGGCACGACGTATAGCGGCGTCGAAGGCATCGGCATGCAGGACGCGTCGCTCCAGGAAAGCATGGGGCCGATCCAGGATCGCACCCGGGAGAATCTCGTGTCGACCGACAACGGCATCATCATGGTGCGTCACCGCTTGATGAAGGCCGCGCGAGCGCTTACAGAAAAGGGCGTTCCTCCGCCGGGCCTCGATCCGCAATCGCAACAGGTTCGCTCGGTGGCCATCGTGCTACAGCGCGATCTGCCCTTCAGCGAAGGCGCAAAAGATGCGTTGCACGCTGAAGCGGGCAAGGCCCACACTACGATCTAGCGAGGACATGCGTGCCGCCTTCCGAGGTGCCGCGCGCGATAGGGTATGAACCGAAACGGTATGAACCATCTGCAATCGCAAGGTCCCGGCTCTTCGACTCCGCCTGCGAGCTTCAGCGCGGCGGTGGCCGTCGAGCCCGGGCGCACTGAAATCCGCCACTTCGAGCGCCCGGCCATCACAGCGGCGACGGGTTTGCTGCGCGTCGCCATCACCGGCGTGTGCGGCAGCGACGGTCCGTACTATCAGCAATTGCCGCAAAGTCGCGGGCCGCTGATTCTCGGGCACGAATCCGTCGGCCATATCGAGGAAGCCGGAGAGCTCGCGCGCAAACGCTGGGGCCTGAAAGAAGGCGACTATGTTGCGCTAGAGGAATACATTCCTTGCGGCCACTGCGAGTACTGTCTGAGCAATGAATTCCGACTGTGCGATGCAACGGACTGGCGGCTGGGCGGCATGCGCTACGGTGCAACCGGCTTGCGCACCGAGCCCGGTTTCTGGGGCGGCTTTAGCCAGTATCAGTTTCTCGAACTGAACACGGTGTTTCATCCAGTGCCGTCGAGCGTGTCGCCCAGGCACGCGGCGCTCGCGCTGCCGCTTGGCAACGGGATTGAATGGGCCTATCTGCAGGGCGGAGCTGGGCCCGGGCAGACGGTCGTGATTCAGGGGCCCGGGCAGCAAGGGCTGTCGTGCGTGGTCGCGGCACGTGAGGCGGGTGCGGCGCAAATCATCATCACAGGGCTTTCCACGCCTTCCGATCAGCGCCGCCTCGAACTGGCCCGACAGCTGGGTGCGGATCACACGATCACCGTCGATACCGAAGACGTGCTCGAACGGGTCGCCGACCTGACCGGCGGCGCAATGGCCGATCTGACCATCGACTGCGCGTCGGGCGGCACCGCCACCGTCACGACGGCGATTCAACTGGCGCGCAAGCGCGGCACCGTGATTCTCGGTGGCCAGAAACGCAAACCGATCCCCGAGTTCAACAGCGACATGATCATCGCGCGCTTTCTGACGGTAAAAGGCATGCGAGGCCACAGCTATCAGTCGGTCGAACTCGCGCTGCAACTGATTGCCGCCGATCGCCATCAAGTCACGCGGATGAGCACGCATACGTTCGGCCTCGCTGAAACGGACCTTGCATTGCGTACGCTTCGCGGCGAAGGTGTCGAGGACGCGATCCACATGACGATCGACCCATGGATGTAATGCACCCTCGCCTAACTCCGTCCGTGCCTGCCGCGGCGCAAGCACCCGAAACGCGGTTCCGCATCGGCGCGCCGAATTCGCAAGCGCGCCTTGTGCGAGTCGTCGCGCTGGACCGGCACGACGATGAAACGCGCGCCGCCGCATGCGCACGCTCGAACGTGCAGTTCTCCAGCGTCAGCGACCTGGCCGAGCTGCTCGACATGGGCGACGTGCAGCGCAGCGGCTGGTCCCGCGAGATGTTTGCGGGGTCGGGCCGGATTGCAACCTGGCTGGGCGCGCCGGATCTCGCGATCATCGTCGGACGCGACAGCGACGATGCCACCGTCGCCGCACTAGCCGCACAGACCTGGCGCAGACTCGGCGTGACCGTATCGGCGGTGATCCGTCCGGCGGCCGCGCATCCAGCCGTAATGGACAATGTAACCACGGTGCGCCGATCGCCTACCGCCGATCTGTTGCGCCCCTGGTGCACGATGCTGGTTCTCGCCAGCAGCAGTGCATATCTGGGAGACTTGCTCGACGCGCTAGGCGCGTCCTGAACATCGGCATCACATAGCACATGTACGTGCGGCGGCGGCAATCGGCGGCCGCTTGCGCACCAACCCCGCACCGCGACACAACTGCCGGCAAGACGCAGGCGCGGATATACGATGTGGAGAGAGACAGTTGAAGCAGGATATCAATCGATGGTGGACCGTCGTCGGCGGCGCGCTGTGCCTGTCGGTCGGCGCGGGCGTCATTTCGGCGTTCATGTTCGGCACGTTCATCAAGGCGATCGCCGCACAGAATGGCTGGAGCCGTGCGCAGGTGTCGCTCGGCCTGACGGTCTTCGAGTTCGCAATGGGCCCCGGCACGATCGTGCTCGGTTCGCTGATCGACCGGTTCGGCGTTAGGCGGCCCACGCTGTTGTTCCTGGCGATGTTCGCGCTGTCGATCGCGCTGGTCGGCGTAATCCCGGTGTCGTTACCGCTCTTTTGCCTGGTGTTCGTGATGGTCGGCTTTTTCGCCCCGGGCAGCAACGCGCTGCCGTACGCGAAAGTCGTGTGCGCGCGCTTTGACCATCGGCGCGGGCTCGCGCTCGGGCTGACGGTGGGCGGCACCGCACTCGGCGCGATGCTGATGCCGCAATACGCAGGCTATCTGCTGCGTCATTTCGGCTGGCGCACCGGTTATCTCGGCGTCGCCGCGTTGATGGCGGCCGTATCGATTCCGGCGCTCTATTTCCTCGTCAAAATGCCGCCTGGCCTCGACGCCAGATTGCTACGCCATACTCACCAACCGGCGGACAAGCTGCCGTCTCTGTGGAGCATCTTCAAGCACGACCGCACATTCCGTCTGCTGGGCATCTCGATCTTCTGCATGTCGGGCGTGTTGCTCGCGTTGCTGTCGCAACTCGTGCCGATGATGACCGACCGTGGCGAAACGGTGCGTGCGGCTGCGAGCATGCTGTCGATCGCGGGTCTCACGTCCGCTGTCGGCCGGCTGTTTGCGGGCTACCTGATGGATCGCGTTCACGCCCCCTACGTCGCGGCGATGTCGTTCACGCTGACGTTGTGCGGCGTCGTGATCTTCGCTGCGGGAGCGACCGGGCCGTTGGCGATGGCGTCGGCTGCGCTGATCGGCGTGAGCATCGGCGCGGAAGCGGACATCATCACGTTCATCGTCAGCCGCTATTTCGACCTGCGGCTGTTCGGCCGCGTCTGCGGCGGCATGTGGGCCTGCTGGGGCTGGGGCGCGGGCATCATGATCTTCGCATCGGGCCTGTGCTACGACCTGCTGCATTCGTATCACGTCGCGCTGTGGGTGTTCGCCGGCCTTGTGCTGCTCTCCGTCATCTCGATCTGCCGGCTGGGTCCTTATGTGTATCCCGAGCAGCGCAGCCCGCGCGACACGGCGGCCGGCGCGCGCGAAATAGCAGCATAGCGGCATAGCGGCGGCACACGCGAAGTCCCGCATCATCATCATCGCAGGCTGATTCGTTTTAGTGCCGCGAACCCGTTGAAGCCTGCCTGTCTGAAGGCAGGCTTCATCTCATCGTGGGTAGTCAGAAGTCGATCACGAGCCGATCCGACTTCGAACCGGAACAGCAGATCAGCATCGTGTCGCCGGCCTGCTTCTCGCGATCCGACAGTATGCTGTCACGGTGATCGGGCGTACCCGACATCACCTTCACCTGGCAAGCACCGCAGATTCCCTCTTCGCACGAATACGGCGCAGCGACGCCGCCTTCGCGCAGCACCTGCAGGATCGTCTTGCCTTCGGGGATCGGGAACGTCTGTCCGGTACGATGCAGTTCGACCACATAACCACCTTCGCACGCCGCCGCGGCCTTGGGCATGAAGTATTCGGCGTGCACCTGCGCCGGGTCAAGCGAAGCCGTTGCGGCCTCGTACGCGTTCAGCATCGGTAGCGGACCGCAGCAATAGTAGTGAGCGCGTTGCGGCGCACGCGCGACGATCGAGGCGATGTCGAGCGGACGTCCACCGCACTCCGCGTCGACGTGCAGATGCGCTTGCGGCATCGACGCCAGTTGATCGAGAAACGCCGCCTCGCGCCGTTCACGGCACGCATAGTGCAATTCGAAGGAGCGGCCGACTTTATGCAAGCGCTGCGCCATCGCCCAGACCGGCGTGATGCCGATACCGCCCGCCACCAGCACCGTATGCTCCGCCGTTTCGAGCAACGGAAAATTGTTGCGGGGCCCCCCCACGCTCAACGTCTGTCCCACACGCAGGCGGTCGTGAATGAACGCAGAGCCGCCCCGGCTCGCGCGGTCCCGTTTGATACCGATCACGTAAGAGCATGGATCGCCGTCCGCCGTTACCAGAGAGTATTGGCGCATGATGCCGTTCGGCAGATGCACGTCGATGTGCGCACCTGGCTCGGCAGCGGGAAGCATGCCGTTATCGAGCCTGCGCATCTCGTACAGGTTGATATCGTCTGCCGCATAGCGGATCGATGTCAGGCGCATGCTGATCGCGCCCTGTGCACCGGTGGCGGCGTCGGCTGTGTGAGCGGGTTTTGTTACGGTCATATCCATTGCAAGCCTCGGATTGCTTCGAAGAAACGTGGCGCGCAAGGCATCACGCGTCGTACTTCTGGTTGATGATGCGCAGCGGCGGCAGACGTGGACGCAACTCGTTGGCCGTGTCGATCAGCAGCTTGCGGAACGATTTGATCTGATCCGGCGTGAAGCGCGTGAGCAGGCCCGACACGGTCAAAGCGCCAAGCAGTTCGTTGCTCTCGTTGGTCAGGCCAACAGCGATGGCCGCCAGATCGGGATCGCGCTCGCCCTTCGAGACGACCCAGTTGCGCGTACGGATCGCCACGAAGGCTTCTTCGTTCGCGAACTCGGGGTCGTACGCGCACAGAATCTTGCCCGCGGCGCCGCCCTTGAGCGGATGACGCGAACCTTCGTCCAGATGGTGCCGTGCCGAGCGCGGTGAATTCACGCGATACAGGCAGATCCGCTCGGTGCCGTCACGCACGTAGAACGAAGCGGTTTCTCGCGTGAACGTCGAGAGTTTTTGCAGCGCCGGCCGCACCAGCGATTCGACGCTCACGGGCGCCGCGCTCAACGCGCCGAGCCGGCGCAATTCCGAGCCGAGCCGATATTTGCCGGCCGCATCGCGCTCCAGGAACTTCATGTACACGAGCGACGAGGTGAGTCGCAGAATCGTGCTCTTGTAAAACGACGAGCGCTGCGCGAGCACCGCCAGCGATAACGCCTCGCCCGGCTGCCTGAAACATTGCAGCAGCGACAGCGACCGTTCGACCGCTTCGACGCGCGTGCGCCCGCCGTCGTCGCCACTTTTGGATACTGCGAGTTCTGTCTCCATTCATCACCTCCATCAGCCATCTATTGCCGCATTTATACGCCGCGTCTGATGTTCTGTCGAACAGAATTTGTACCGCTTGACGGACCACCAGGCGAAACCTATTCTGGACCTGCCAATGCGGTGCGGCAGATTCCCGCCAGCACCGTGACCGCCCCCCAATACCTGGAGACGACATGCTGACCGCAGCAATGAACGAGCGCCTGACCCGCGTGGGTCCGGGCACGCCCGGCGGCGAACTGATGCGCCGCTACTGGATTCCCATCGCACCCTATTCGCAACTCGACGGCAACCCGGTCCGCAAGGTACGCGTGCTAGGCGAAGACCTGGTGTTGTACAAGGACAAGAGCGGCACGCTCGGCCTCGTCGGCGACCGTTGCCTGCATCGCAATGTCGATCTGCAGTTCGGCATTCCGGACGAGTGCGGCTTGCGCTGTCCGTATCACGGCTGGCTCTTCAATGAAGGCGGAAAGTGTGTCGAGCGGCCGATGGAAGCAACGCCGCGCGGGGAGATCAAGCAGAAGCTGAAGGCCTATCCGGTGCAGGAACTCGGCGGCCTTGTGTTCGCCTACATGGGCCCGGCGCCGGCGCCCGCACTGCCCCGCTGGGACCTGTTCGTGTGGCCGAACGCGATCCGCCAGATCGGCATCATGCACATCAACTGCAACTGGCTGCAGTGCCATGAGAACACGGGCGATCCGACCCACAGCGCGTGGGCGCACGGACACATGTTCCAGTACGTGCTCGAACAGCAAGGGCGTTATGAGGAAGCCGCCGCACGCGCCGAACACACGCTGCATACGCGCCTGAAAACCGGCATCGGCATCAAGGAGTTGTACGCGAGCGAGACCACAACCGGAATCTCGAAGGGCGTACGCTATTCGAAAGACCTGGGCGCCGATTCCGACTACTCCCGCGAACATTCGACCGTCATCTTCCCGTTCTTCACACAGACCGGCAAAACCGGTGCGCCGCGCAGCGAATACCAGATTCGCGTGCCGGTCGACGACACGCACACGTACCACATCTGCTACCAGGTTTATGCGGCGCCGCCCGGTGTCGATGCGCCCAAACAGGATTCCGTGCCGTGGTACGAACCGCCGCGCTTCGACGAACACGGCAAACCCATTCTCGACTACGTGCTCGCGCAGGATGCGCTGGTCTGGGACGCGCAAGGCGCGATCACCGATCGCAGCGCCGAATTGCTCGGCCGCACCGACATTCCGATCGTGCTACTGCGCCGTCAACTCGACGAGCAGATCCGCCGCGTCGAAGAAGGCCTTGAGCCGATCAACTTCTATCGCGAATCGCCGGACATCATCTACGGTTCAGGCGCCGCGCCCGATTACAGCCAGCCGCTGCTCAAGCACAATTTCCGCAAGCTGTATCACCGCGGCTTTTTCAACGACGATGCGGATCGCTACGGCCCGGCGCTCGAGCTTGTGAAGGACCTGCATCGGCGCATCGAAGAGTTCGAGACAGCGGGACGCGAAACGGAAGGCGCCGACGCGAACGCCAGCTGAGCCGGAATGATCCCATTCTCTTAACGCGCAGCGCGCGATGACCTCATCGCGCTTGCTGCTCGCCGTTTACCGCGGGTGAGGAACGAGCGATGCACTACAGAAAGATCGGCTTGAGCGGTCTCGAGGTTTCGGAGATCGGCTTCGGCTGCGGCGGCAATGCGGGGTTGATGGTGCGCGGTACGTTCGACGAACAGCGGGCGATCGTCGAACGCGCGCTGGAGCTCGGCATCAACTATTTCGACAACGCGCCGGACTATGGCAACGGCGCCGCGGAAGAAAATCTCGGCGCCGTGCTGAAAGCCATCGGCGCACGGCCGCTGATCAACTCGAAGGTCGAGGTCCGCGTGACCGATCTCGACGATATTGCCGGGCACGTCGTGCGCTCGACCGAAGCGAGCCTGCGGCGCCTCGGCATTGAATGTCTCGACATACTGCAAATTCATAACGGACCGCGCGCCGGTCCAACCGCGCTCGAAGGACTCGGCTACAAGACGCTGAGCATCGACGACTTCCTGCGTCCGAACGGCGCGCTCGACGGCTTGCAGCGAATCCTGCGCGACGGTAAAGCCCGGCATATCGGCTTTATCTGCCGCGGCAACGACGCCTCCGAAGTCAACGCGCTGCTAAATACCGGGCTATTCAGCATGATCAACGTGTCCTATACGCTGCTCAATCCCACTGCCGGCATGCGTTGCCCGCCCGGCTTGCTGGTGGACCGGGACGGTGGCGACGTGATCGGCGCCGCCGCGCAACGCGGCTGCGGCGCCGCGATTTTCAGCGCGCTCGCGGGCGGCTTCCTGACCGACGAAAGCGTGTCGGGTTCGCAGCGTCATCCGCTTGCACGCGGTGTCGATCCGAACTCGGCGGCGACCTTCGACGCGCGCCACAAGGCGGCGCAACTGCGGTTCCTCGCACAGGAATCGGGTTTGACGCTCGCGCAGGCCGCGTATCGATTCGTCCTCTCGCATCCCGGCGTCACGACCGTGCTCGGCGGCTTTTCCGCGCGCAATCAGTTGGAAGAACTGTGCCGCGTGTCTGGCGCAGCACCACTCGACGCCGGCACATTCGGCCGGCTCGACGCCGTGTGGCGCGGCAACTTCGACGTCGCGGCTTAGCGACGGCCTGGCGATAGGCGGTAGCACCGCCTACTATAAAAACATCATTGGAGACATCATGACTACCCGACGCTCGGTCGTGAAGCTGTGCGCGCTATGGCCTCTCGCCAGTTCCGTGAATTTCGCGCTGGCCGCGGACAACATCTCGCCGAACATGGCGCTCGCCCAGTACACCGGTACGGATCGCACGGAACGCATCTTGCGCGCGGCGAAAGCCGAGGGCGAGCTGACGTTCTACACATCGATCGCACAATCGGACATTGCTCCGCTGATCGATCCGTTCGAAAACCGCTACGGCATCAAGGTGAACGTATGGCGCGCCGGCGATGAACAGGTCGTGCAGCGCTGCGTCGCCGAAGCGCAAGGCCGGCGTTATATCGTCGACGCGGTGCATACCGGGTCTTCGTTTCTCGACGCGCTCCGCAGAGAGAAATTGCTGCAACCGGTCGCCTCTCCCGCTCTCGATCAATTGATGCCGGAGACGATTCCAGCGCATCGCCAATGGGCAGCGACGATGTTGTCGGTGTGGGTGCAGGCGTACAACACGAGTCTGATTCAGAAAAGCGAACTGCCCACGACCTTCAACGATCTGCTCGCGCCTCACTGGAAGGGCAAGCTCGGCATCGAAGCGAAGAGCGCCGATTGGTTTGCGACCGTGGCGACGCAGATGGGGCGCGACAACGGCATCGAATTTTTCAGGACGCTCGTCGACAGGAACGGCGTGTCCGCCCGCGTCGGCAATTCGTTGCTCACCAATCTCGTGGCCGCAGGCGAAGTACCGCTCGGACTCGAGGTCTACAACTACATGCCGGCCCAGGCGAAACGCAAGGGCGCGCCGATCGACTGGTTCCTGATGGAGCCGGCCGCCGCGCGAGCAAACGGCATCGCCGTGACGAACCGCGCGCCGCATCCCGCGGCCGCGCTATTGCTGTACGACTATCTGCTGTCGGTCGACGCGCAGCGAATCCTGGCGTCATTGGACTATGTGCCGACCAACCGGACCGTGGCGTCCCCGCTGCAAGGCACGAAGATGACGCTAGTGGACCCCGCCTTGTCGCTGAAAGAAAAGATGGCGTGGACCAAGACCTTCAATCAGATCTTCCTGCACGCATCGACTTGATCGGCCAGCGGTAAAAACGCTCGCCATGTCCGCCCAGTCGGCGGTCATGGCGAGCGTTGTCGCATCTGAGCGCGTGACGGTCAGGTGCGCTCGCTGCGCAGCGCAATACAGCTCGCCGGATCGACCGAAAACCAGATCGGTTGACCGACCGGCGTCTTATGCGACGGATGCACACGGGCCAGCACGATCTGCCCGTTGACGCTGATCTGAAAGTCCAGCGTTTCGCCAAGAAACACTTTCGCGTGCACCGTTCCCTCGAAAACGTTGCGCTGCCCTTGCGCCGCTTCACGCGTTTCGTGCACCAGCACATTCTCCGGCCGCAGGGAAATCACAACCTCCTCGCCGTCGCGGCATTCGACCGCGTTGGCGACCGCCATCGTGCCAATAGCCGAATCGATTACGATGTTGCCGCCATCGGCTTCGCCATGCCGCACTGTGCCGTCGATGAAATTCGTCGAGCCGACAAAGTCCGCGACGAAGCGGCTATTCGGCAGATCGTAAATGTCGCGCGGAGCCGCCTTCTGTACGATCTGACCTTCCTTCATGACCGCGATTTCATGCGACAGCGCCAGCGCTTCTTCCTGGTCGTGAGTTACGTAGATCGTCGTGATGCGCAGTTCACGTTGCATCCGCTTGAGCTCGAAACGCATCTTGTCGCGCAGCTTCGCATCGAGATTCGACAGCGGTTCGTCGAGCAGCAGCAACTTGGGCTCCATCACGAGCGCACGCGCCAGCGCGAGCCGTTGTTGCTGACCGCCCGACATCCGGGTCGCGTCGCGATCGGCGACATGGTCGAGACCGACCGCGGTCAGCACACGCATCACCTTCTCTTCGATCTCGCGCTTCGTATATTTCTTCGCGCCGACTTCCAGCGGAAAACTGGCGTTGCGAAACACCGTCATATGCGGCCAGATCGCGTACGACTGAAACACCATGCCGAATTGCCTGCGATTGGGCGGCACAAAGGTGTCCGTGTCCGACGCATACATCGTAATGCCGTTCACCGAGATCGAGCCGCTAACCGGCTTTTCGAGTCCCGCGATCGAGCGCAATGTCGTGGTCTTGCCGCAGCCGCTCGGGCCGAGCAAGGTGAAGAGCTTGCCAGCAGGTACCTCGAACGATACGTCGCGCGTCGCGCGCACCCGCACGTTGTTGCCGTCCACGTATTCGGTATTCAGGGCTTGTACACTCAGCACGTCTTTCTCCGGAAAAATCGTTCCTGCGTGATGCAAAAAGATGAAGCACGTCAGCGATGATTCGCTTTCACACCAAATTTCCCACCGACGTACTGCGCAAGCGACACGAGCGCCAGCAGCGCGATCACGAGCATCACGCTTAGCGCCGACAGTTCGACATATTGGCCGTTCTGCCACAGTTCCCAGATCACGATCGAGACCGTCTCGGAGCCCGGGCTATACAACAGCACCGAACTCGACAACTCGCGAATCGATACGATCATCACGTAGATCCAACCCGCCAGCAGCCCTGGCTTGAGCAGCGGCAGGACGATCCGGTAGAAGGTCGTGGTCCACGTCGCGCAACTCATCGCGGCGGACTCTTCTAGCTCCTTGTGAATCTGCGTCATCGACGTCGACGTGTAGCGCATGCCATATGGCATGAAGCGGGTGATATAAGCGAGCAGCAGAATCCACAGCGTTCCATAGATCCCGATGTCGACCTTCAGCGACACGATCATGAACGACAGCCCGAGTACGAGCCCCGGAAACACCAGCGGCAGCGAGGCCAGATGATTGAGGAATGCCCGGCCCGGCAGCTTCGTCTTGATCACGATCCAGCTCACCACCGCGCTGAGCAGCATCACGGCGGTCGCGCAGCCGGCCGACAGCACGAGGCTATTGACCACAGCGCCGCGCAGCACGGACAAATGGAGAATGTATCGGTACGCGTCGAATGACAGATGATGCAGCGCGTCGAGCGACGGCGAACGGTAGTACTTTTGCAGCGACGACCACAGCAGCACGACGAACGGCAACGCGACGAGCAACAGGAAATACACGACAAAGATGCCGACCGTGGCAATGCGCCAGCGGCCGATATCGACGACACGTGGACGGAAGCCCTTGCCGGTCATCGTCGCAAAGCGTTCGTTGCGACCGGTGACGCGCGCCTGAAGATAAAGACACGCCGAGGTAATAACCACCAGCAGCATCGAATACGCCGAAGCGAGGCCGATCTGGCTCGGATACTGCTCGATCGCTTCATAGATCGACGACGTGAAGACTTGCAGCTTGACTGGCAGTCCGATCAAGGCGGGCACCTCGAACGATTCGAGCGCCCGCACGAACAGGATCAGAATCGTCGACGCAACCGCCGGCAACGCGAGCCTCAATGTGATGCGCCACATGGTCCGCCCGATTCCCGCGCCGCACATCAACGACGATTCCTCGAGCGACGGGTCCATGCCACGAAACGCGGCGGACATCAGCAGGAAAGCCATCGTCGAATAGTGCAGGCCATCGACCCAGATCATGCCGCCGATGCTGTAGATGTTGAATAGCGGCTTGCTGATTCCGAACAGCGATGCGAACGCGACGTTCAGCACACCGATCTTCGGGCTGGCGAGAAAGATCCACGAAATGGTGAACAGGATGCTCGGAATGATCAGAGGAACGATCGTGATCGCATAGAAGAGCTTGCGAAATGGCGTGTTCGTGCGTTCGATGATCCAGGCGAGCACGGTGCCGATCACGAACGAAACGAGCGCGGCGCCGAACGCAAAACGCAGCGACGTCAGCAACGTATGCAGCGTTCGCCAACTGCCGAACGCCGTGACGTAGTTGCCGAGTGTGGCAACCGCCGGCGAATCGGCGACTTGCGGCGTAAAGAAGCTCTGCCAGAACAGAAACGTCAGCGGTATCAGCGCAAGCAACGCAACGACGACAATGGCGCCGCCGATAATGAACCATTTGCCGGAAACCCGGCGACGTCGCACGGCGCCTGCTGCCACATCGGTTGTCAATTCCACGCATGTCCCCTTTCTGGTTGGACACCTGGGACAGTCGCCAACGGCGCGTCCCGACGCTCATCAATTTATACTTAGATACCTAAACATAACAACTAGCGAAAACACCGATACGTCACTGGCATACCGTTTTTGATGGCATGCCAGGTGGGCCATTTTCTATCGTGGGCTAACAAAATCGGGTGATTCGGCATTCAGAAGCGATGTCGTAATGAAAGCTTGACAGTGACCTGGCTCGGCGTCGACGATTGGCCGGCATCGTCACGTTGTTGGCTGGCTGAGGGAGATAGGGCGAAAATCTCGGGCATGAAACGAACGACTTTGCCACAGCGCACGCCGTCAACCGGCACCATTTGCTATGCCGGCTACCGGTTCCCGCCCGATGTGATCAGCTACGCGGTGTGGCTGCACTACCGTTTTCCGCTGAGCCTGCGCATGGTCGAGGAGTTGCTGGCCGCCCGTGGCATCGATCTGACCTACGAGACGGTGCGGCGCTGGTCGATGAATTTTGGGCTGGGCATTGCCCGGCGTAACCGGTCCACGGCCCTGGCGCGAGGCGACAAGTGGCACCTCGATGAAGTGGTCGTCACGATCAACGGGAAGAAGCACTGGCTGTGGCGTTCGGTGGACCAGCATGGCGCGGTGCTCGACGTGCTAGTGCAAAGCCGGCGCGACCTGCACGCAGCCAGGCGCCTGCTGCGCAAACTGCTCAGGAAGCACGGCCGTGCGCCGCGTGTACTTGTCACCGACAAGCGCAAGAGCTACGCGGCCGCGAACCGGGATCTGGGGATCAACGTCGAACACCGTCAGCACAAGGGGCTGAACAACAGGGCGGAAAACTCGCACCAGCCAATGCGAGTGCGCGAGAAGGTGATGCGCCGCTTCAAATCGGCGCATCACCTGCAACGTTTCGCTTCGGTCCACCACCAGGTCGCCAATCTCTTCATGCATTGCCGTTACCACACCGACGCAGGGCAACGGCGGACGCTACGAACCGAAGCTTTCGAGGCCTGGGAAAGCGTGACGTGCGCTCCAATGCTGGAGCGCCTTGCAGCTTAAATTAGGTTTCCTTACGTCATTCATGTTCGGCCATTCGTCGACCGATAATTTGACAGTTCCGGCCGCCGAAAAACCGGTCGCGGCCGTGAGCGATGTCAGCCTCTTGCGTCACTCCAGAAGAATCAGTTGAGACGTTTCAGTTCGCCATCGTCCGCATACCAGTCGACGGTTTTGCCGCTCGTATTGATCGTCACCGCGCGCGGCTCGCTGAACTGATCGAACGATTCGACGCCCGTCTCGCGCCCCACGCCGCTGTTCTTGAAACCGCCCCAAGGCGACGCCGGGTCGAGCCGGTGGTGATCGTTGACCCACACCATGCCGAATTCGAGCTTGCTCGCCACGCGATGCGCGCGCGCGACGTCCTGCGTCCACACGGAAGCGGCGAGACCGAACTGGGTGTCGTTGGCGATGCGGATCGCGTCCGCCTCGTCGTCGAACGGCATCACGACGGTGACCGGCCCGAACACTTCATCCTGACCGATCTCCGAACGCGGATCGACGTCATACAGCACCGTCGGCTCGATGAAAAAGCCCTGCTTCAGGTTGGACGGTACGCCGCCGCCCGTCAGCACCTTCGCGCCCGCTGCCTTCGCACGCTCCAGCATCGCCAGCATGCGCTGGCGCGAGCGGTCGGAAATCACCGGACCGAGTTGTGTCTTCACATCGGCGGGATCGCCTACGCGAATGGCCGCCGCTTTCGCGCGGAAGCGTTCGAGAAACTCCGCATAGATCGACTTCTGCACCAGAATCCGCGCGCCGCACACGCAGGTCTGTCCCGCGCCGATGAAGGCCGCGAACGCCGCGCCGTTCACCGCGCGCTCCATGTCGAAATCGTCGAACAGCATCACCGCGCCCTTGCCGCCGAGTTCGAGCGTCGTCAACGCGAAGGTGCGCGCCGCGGCTTCACCAATCGAGCGGCCGACTTCCGTGCCGCCCGTGAACACGACCTTGCGGATCAGCGGATGCCGCGCGAGCGCCGCGCCCGCTTCGCGCCCTTCGCCGTTCACGACGTTCACGACGCCCTTCGGCACGCCTGCTTCATCCAGCAGACGCACGAGGCGCACGGTGGTCAGCGGGGTCTGCTCGGACGCCTTGATGACGACGCTATTGCCCGTCGCGAGCGCGGGCGCAAGACTCTTCGACAGAATCATCAGCGGATGATTGAACGACGTCATCAACGCGACGACGCCGAGCGGCACGCGCTGCGTGTAGCACAGGTACGGCCCTTCGATCGGAATCACGTCGCTGCGGCGCGTCAGCGCAAGCGCCGCGAAGTATCGGTAGAACTGCGGCAGACGCGAAATCTGCGCGCGTGTCTCCGAGATCGGCCGGCCGTTATTCAACGTTTCGAGTTTATAAAACTGTTCGAGGTCCGCTTCAAACAGATCGGCGAAACGATTCAGCACGCGCGCGCGTTGCTGGATCGGCATGTCGCGCCACGCGCCGCTTTCGAACGCGCTATGGCCCGCGTGCACCGCGCGGGCCACATCCTGTTCCGACGCGGCCGCGAGCGTGCCAATCACTTCACCCGTCGCCGGATTGACGATGTCGAGCGTGCGGCCGGTGTCGGCGTCCGTCCATGCGCCGTCGATGAAAAGCTGTGCATCGAGATGTGTTTGGTTCACTGTGTCCATAGAGATCAATTCCAGGTGGTTCACTTGAGAGGCGATGCATGCGCATCTGTGCGCACCCCATCGCGTGTCTGTGGGTCGGCGGGTTGCAGGTCTTCGAGACGCCGGCCGGTCGGCTCGACGCCGAGCCACGCGACGACGACGATCTGAATGGCGAGCAGGCCGATCATCAGTGCCAGTACACCGACAATGCCGTGCTGCGCGTACAGCGCGATGACGATAAACGGCGTCACGATCGTCGCGCCGCGACCCAGCGTGTTGCAGATGCCCGATGCGCGCAGCCGGACTTCGGTCGGGAAGAGTTCGGGTACGTAGATCGCGAACAGCAGCGCGACCAGCACGTAGATCGGAATGGTCAGCAACAGGCCGACGAGGGGCAGCAGCAGCGGATTCGAGACGAACGGATAGATCGCGCCGAACACGATAGCCGCGAGTGACGCGCCGATGATGGTCGGCTTGCGGCCCCACGAGTCCGCTGTCAATGCGCCGATTGCAGAGCCGATTGGCGCGCCGAGGGACATGACGAGCGCGAACCCGAACGACTTCGCGATGCTGAAGCCCTGATGCACGAAAAAGGTCGGCAGCCAGGTAACGAAGCCGTACAGCAGCGTATTGATGACGACGAGCGTCACGCAGCCGACGATCATCCGTTGCAGCATCGTGCCGCTGAACAGTGAGCCGAACGACAGCAAAGCCGCGGCCTGACCCGGCGTCTTCGCAACGGCAGGCTGCGGCAGCGGTTGACCGCCGCGCGCGTGCGTGACTTCGTCTTCGATGCGTCGCAGGATCGCGTCTGCCTCTGCGTGACGGCCAACCGAGTCGAGCCAGCGCGGCGACTCGGGCAGCGACTTGCGCGCATACCAGACGCCCAGCGCGCCGAAGCCGCCCAGAACAAACATCGCGCGCCAGCCGAACGCCGGAATCAGCGCCAGGCCGATCAGCCCGGCGACCGGCAACCCGGACACGACGAACACAGCCATCAGTCCTTGTAGCTTGCCACGCTTTTGCGGCGGCACGAATTCGGTCAGTGTCGAATAGCCGACGACGTTTTCCGCGCCGAGCCCAAGGCCCATCACGAAGCGGCACGCAATCAGCACGCTCATGTTCGGTGCGAGCGCCGCGCCGAGCGAGGCGAGTCCGAACACCGCAAGATTCGCCTGATACGTGAAGCGGCGGCCGAAGCGGTCGCCGAGAAAGCCAGTGCCGAGCGAACCGAGCATCATGCCTAGAAAGGTCAGCGACACGAAAACCGCGTTCTGGCCGAGTGTGGAGAAGCCGGTTTTCAGCGTTGCACCGAGCACAGTCGACGCGACGTAGATGTCGAAGCCGTCGAAGAACATGCCGATGCCAATCAACCACATGATGCGCCGATGAAATCCCGACATCGGCAAACGGTCGAGCCGTGGGCCTGCGTTGACGTTCATGTCTGTCTCCTGTCGACCGGAACTGGCGCTTTAGCGCTTACTCCGGTCCATGCAAGATGGTTGCCGCCGGCGTGCTACGCAAACGAGCCGTCCCGCGATAAGTTCGCGCTCGCCGTGTATGGACTTCGATGGGGGTGAGCTTGCGCTCAGCGGCCCTGCATCAGGCGCAGGCTCGCGACGGTCAGCATGTCGGTCGCGCTTCGGAAGTTCTGTTCGATCGTGCTTTCCTCCGCCGCCTGGAAGAATGCCTTGCACTGGCGCGCGCCCGCGTCGTCGAGCGCGAGGATGCGATCGGTGAGCGCGTCGGCATCGCTGCGCAGCGCAGCGGGCTCGCAGACCTTCGTGATCAACCCCGCCTGCAACGCGGCGGCGGGCGTCAACGTGTCGCCCAACAGGACCATTGGAAACAGCGCCTTCGGCAAAGCATAGCGGCCCACATACGCCATGATCGCGGCAGGCGGCAAGCCCTTGCGCATCTCGGGAAACGCGAGCGTCGCGCGCGACGAGACAAGTGTGAAGTCGCACAGAATCGCAAGTCCGAAGCCGAAGCCGTGCGCATCGCCCTGCACTTCCGCGATCGAAATCATCGACGTGCCGCGCACGAGGCGCTTCAGTTCGATCAGCCGCGCGACTTCCGAACGGATCGACACCGCATCGCGCGCGGCGCGTTCGCGCCCCGTGCAGAAAGCGTTGCCGCTCGCACGGATGCGCAGCACGCGCGCGGTCGGCTCGGCCACTTCGCTGCGCAACGTGGCTGTCATCGCGTCGAACATCGGGCCGGAAACCTCGTTACCCGCGTCCGGTCGATTTAGCGTAAAGGTCAGCACGTCGCCCGCTCGCTCGATCAAAACCGGCTGCGGCAATGGACTGCGATCCATGACATCTCCTGTTGTATAATCTGTATACAGCGTATTCACATGATCACGAGGTGTCAATGCCTTCCAGCAAAACTGCGGTCAAGACCGTCGAAGCCGCCGCGCCGAAGCGCGTGAAAGATGCTCATGCAGGCGCACATTCGCTAGACAAGATCGCGAGCAAGTATCACTCGCGCATGCGCACGGTCCATGCATCGAGCGACTCATTGAGCGAAGGCGTGGTGGTGCCCGCGTTGCGCGAGGCGATCGTCGAGGGCGTGCTCGCGCCGGGCAGCCACCTTTCAGAAGTGCAGGTCGCGAAGCAGTTGAACGTAAGCCGCACACCGATGCGCGAGGCGTTCGCGCAGCTGGAACGCGAGGGACTGGTGGCGGTCCTGCCGCGCGTCGGCGCGTACGTACGCGCCGTGACGCTACGTGACGTCGAGGAGATTTATACGGTGCGCGCGGCGCTCGAATGTCTTGCCGTGCAACTCGCGTCGGAGCGCATCACGGCGCTCGGCACAGCGCAACTCGACGACGTGATCGAAGCGATGCAAGTGAGCGTCAATGCCGACAATCCGGCGAGTTACGTCGATGCGCTAGACCGCTTCTACACAATCGTCATGACGATCGCCGACAACCGCACACTGCAGGACAGTCACGCAGGATTGATAGGGCCTGTGCGGCGCCTGCGACGCATTGCGATGGCGCGCGGCGGCCGAATGCAGGCGTCGTTCAGTCAGGCGGTCAAAATTCGCGATGCCATTGTGAACCGCTCGCCGAACGTGCAGGACCTGATGCGCGAACAGTTGGCCGGCGCGTGTCGCGCGGCGGTGGACGTGTTGAACGACGCGAGTGAATAATCGAGGAAACGAGTCATGCTCAATACGCAAGCCGCCCGCATTCTTTCCCGCTATAAAAGCTGGGCCGACACTGTGCTTTTCGACGCCACTGGTGCCTTGCCGCCCGATGAAGTCGTCAAAACCCGGCAGACGTTGTTCAAAACGATGATCGGTACGCTGAATCATAACTATGTGGTCGATCTGATCTGGAAGGCACATCTCGAACGCAAGGAACACGGCTTCACGACCCGCAACGTGGTCGTGCACGCCGACCTGGACGACCTGCGTCGCGCGCAACAGGACGTGAATGCATGGTTCGAACGTTGGGCTGATACACAAAGCGACGCGTCGCTGGCTGAAGAGCTGTCGTTCGCGTTCATATCCGGCGAGCGTTCGACGATGTCGCGCGGCGCGATGTTCATGCATCTCGTGAATCACGCTTCGTATCATCGCGGGTGGGTCTGCGAAATGTTCTTCGACGTTCCCGCCAGACCGCCTGCTACCGACTTGCCTGTCTTTCTCGCGGCCCACCCGGAGTCCAGTTTCTCGCGGGCTTCGCACGATTCGCACAATCAGGCGAAAGTGTAGTACGAAGTCCAGCCGCGAATGCATGCCTCGCGGCTTTCCACGCGGATCGGCTTAATGATCGACTGCCTTCATCGACAGGACACCCGTCTGCCCATAAAACTCTTGCAGCGCAAACGCTTCCCGCTCCCGCTGCGCACGGGCGCCGCGATCCAGCATCGAGACGGCCCAGATGCCAGCGAACGCGAGCGGTACAGAAACCAGCGCAGGGTTGTCGAGCAACACCAACGCATGTGCCTGATGCAGCACGTCGACCCAAACCGCTTTCGAGAACAGCGTCAGCAGCACTGAAGCGATCAGCCCGACACTGCCACCCATCACGGCGCCACGGGTCGTCATGCCACGCCAGAAAATCGACAACACCAGCACCGGGAAATTCGCACTGGCCGGTGCCGAAGTGTAAGAGACATTCGAGCGGCCGCGCCTTCCATCAATCGAATGACTGGAGATGGCCGACCTCTGCCTGATGCAGTCGGTCCTGGTCGACCCAATATAGCCGGTCGACCGCCGTCCGCTCGAACGCCGGGTTGAGCGTTATGCTGCTCTACACACGAACCCTGGACGGCGTCATGCTCGAACGTTTTCCACTAGCGCGGCAATCTGCACGAACTCGACACCAGGGCGTACACCGTAGAGACCGGTTACTCGATCGAGAAGCTCATCGGTGAAGAACGCTTTGGCGGCGTCCTCTGACTCCCAAACGTAGAAGTTCGTGGCCTCGCGCTTTCCGGAATTGAGCGTGAAAGCCTTCGAGCGTAGTCCTGGCATTCCCTCAAACTTTCCACGTGCGGTCTCAGCGATCTTCTGCACGGCTAGCTCATCGAAATTGTCTCCATAACGAAACGTCACGAATACACCGATCATGTCCCACTCCTTTCGAGGCAATCGAGGGGACGTCCCACATCAGGCTTCACCTGCTGTTGGACGCTCCTCATGTTAAACGCTGGGCGTCACACGCGACTACGCGGTACTGTCGCTCGGGACCCAGGCTGCATTCGCAGCCCCGAGTGGGTGCAGCCCTACGTCAGGGCTTTCCCAAGCCAGGTCAGCTCAATTTTCGCGTTGTGTGGCGAGTTGATTCGATCGCAGACGAGGAAACCGATAACGCGGACCTCCAATTGCCCCGCCAGACCCGCCAGACGATCGCAGGGCTGAGCAGCGACCGCGGAGAGATCATCAGGTTTACAACCTTCAGAAAGGCAGTCGCCAGTGTGGTGTCGCGCGTCGCGGCAAGATGAAGCTTGCCGATGTACCAGTTGATGAAACGCCGCATCGGCGGGCGCGCGCCCTTAACTTGCGGATGGCGAAGGTCGTTGCCAACCGCGATGTCCCATGGAATGTCGACGATCTTTGCGGCCGCCCTGAAGAATCGCCGCGCGAGATCGTTCGAGCCCGCGCGCAGGCACTGTTGCAGCGTCAGCGCCTCCAGCGCCGCGACCGTCATGCCCTGGCCGTATACCGGGTTGAAACTGCAGATTGCGTCACCGAAAACCAGGTAGTTCTCGGGGAAGCGTGCGAGCTTCTCATACCGCCGGCGCAGGTTGGAGGCATAGCGATAGCGCCTGTAGCCAGATAGCGGCTCCGCTCTTGCGACAACGTCGTGAATCTCCATGGTCGGCAGCGTCGCCAGATACGCGAGAAAGCCTTGATCGTTGTCGGGTGCATCGTCGCCAAGAAAACCGCCGGCACTGATGATCCAGCTGTCGCCCTCCTGCGCGAGCATGGCACCGTTCCGCCAGTTCGGCGCACTGGCGGCGACAACTATGCCGAGCTTACCGTCCAGATCAGTCGGCCGACGACGATAGGTCCGGGTCATGTAACCTATGCCGATCTCGACCTTCTCGTTGGCGGGCGGTTGGTAGCTGAGCTCTTCAAGCCACGCCACGCTGGACGAGCCGCGGCCAGTTGCATCAACGACAAGGTCCGCGTCGACGGTCTCTTCCAGCTTGCCCTCAACAAGTGTGCGCACACCGGTCACGCTTGTGCGAGTGGGGTCGCTGGCAAGACCGAGCACATTGCAATTCCCTATGGCGTGCACGTTTGGCAACCCCAGGAGCCGTCGGCGCAGATGCCCTTCGAGCACGGGACGACTCGCAAGCAGGCCGATCAGGTCGCTCTTGCCATTGGCAAGCGTAACGTTGTGACCTATCCACGTCACGTCGTTGGCGGCATCGCCGAGCAGCCCGCCGCTTTGCGCGACAACCTCGCGGTTATATCCTGGGAAGAATTCCTCGAGTACCGCGCTGCCGCGCGAAAGAAGCCCATGGGTGTGGTGACCCTGCGGGACGCCCTTGCGCGGGGTGTCTGCTGCCGGAAACGCATCGCGTTCGAGCACGGTGACGGTGGTATAGAAATCCGATAGTGCACGCGCGGCCAACAGCCCACCCATGCTCGCGCCGATCACGATCGCATGCTCGCCTAGGTTCTTCATGGCAATCCTCCAGTTCAATCCGTCGCAATGGGTCCAGCGACGATTGCATTGCATGGTAGGATCGCCTCGTCCCCTGAGCGTCCCCTGGACGCCGTCATTGAGGGTCCCATCACGATGGCTCTGTTCAGCGTGCGGACGCTTGGATTTCCGGAGATCCGTCGGGACGGTAGGCTATGCCCGTTGGCCTTGCGCAAAGGCCTGGCCCTGCTGATCTACCTGGCCGAAGCGAAGGGCCCAGTCGGGCGCGACGTCGTCGCTACCATGTTGTGGCCGGAAAGCTGCGAAGACGTCGTACGGGCAAGGCTGCGGCGCCTGTTGCATCGCCTCCAGCTTACGCTTGGCGCCGACGTTCTTACAACTGACCGGTCGTCGGTTCGATGGTCATCAGCGACCGAACTGCTGCTGGATTCTCAGTTGTTTGAGCAGGCCTGCGACCGTGGCGAGTTCGAGTGGGCCTGCCGCCATTATCCCGGCGACTTTCTCCAGGGTTTTTCGCCCGGCGAATGCCCGCAGTTCGACGAGTGGGCTTTCTTTCGCCGTGAGGCCTTGCGAGGCAGAGCAATCCAGGCGCTCGAGCGGGTGGTGAACGACAGGAATGCGGCCGGCGACTACGCAGCCGCGGCCGCGCACGCCGGCCGTCTCGTTGAGTTCGATCCGCTCAGCGAAGTGTACGGCCGGCACCTCATCCGCAATCTGCTGCTCGCCGGAGATCGGGGCACGGCTGAACGCCACCTTGAGGCCCTGACGCAGCGCCTTCGCGACGAACTCGATGTGGCGCCCGAAACCGAGACCCGCGCGCTGCTGAACGCCGGCGCAACGTTGCCGATCGAGAATCCCCCGGCGACGCGCTACGTCAGCGGTGGCGACGTGCACCTCGCGTTCCAGACCTACGGCGCCGGGCGCATTGATGTTCTGGTGTTACCGGGTTTCGTGTCCCACGTCGAACGGGTTTGGGAGGAGCCCCGGTGCCGGGCGTTCCTGTCCTCCCTCGCCGAGATGGGCCGTCTCATCCTGCTCGATCGTCGTGGCGTCGGGCTTTCCGACCGGGTCGGGTTCAATCCCAGCGTCGACGCGACCGCGCAGGACATCGGCACCGTGCTTGACGGCGCTGGCAGCCGCCGGGTCGTGCTGTTCGGCGCGTCCGAGGGCGGACCGGCATGCATCAAATTCACCGCTGATCACCCCGATCGTGTCGCCGGCCTCATTCTGTTCGGCTCGCTGGCGAAGGGAAGCGCGGCACCTGACTATCCGCACGCGCTGCAGGCTAGCCAGTATGACGTGTGGCTGCAGCGGCTCGTCGCAGTCTGGGGCGGGCCTGCCGGCATCGAGACGTTCGCGCCGAGCCTGTCGGGCGATCCTCAGGCGAGAGCCTGGTGGGCAGGCTTGCTCCGGGCCGCGTCGAGCCCGGGAGCCATCAAGGGGGTGCTCGAGGCGTTGCGCGATATGGATGTGCGGCATCTTTTGGGCCGAGTTACCGTTCCGACACTGGTGCTCCACCGTCACGGCGACCGCGCCGTTCGCGTCGGCGCCGGCCGGCATCTCGCCAGCCACATTGCGCAAGCGCGATTCGTCGAGCTCGACGGCGCCGATCACTGGGTCTTCGCGGGCGATCAACAACCCGTCCTGGCCAGCATCAAACAGTTTGCCAGCAGTCTTGCGGCGTGACCGCGACCGAGAGATGCAAGCCAAGATCGCCGCTCGGCGAAGTGCGATTCACAGGAAATCTACTATGCAGTCCCGCTGAATCGCTAGACACTGGAGCATTGATGTGCAATTGCTGGGCCAGACCCGTGACACGCACGGTCATTGTCAGGGACGGCCCGCGCTCGGGCACTAGCACGGTTGCCCATCCAGGCTTTGCGCCCTTCACGCCGACCCAACAGGATCGCTCACGGCGCCGCGCTGCGCCGTCTGCCCCGATTGCTCGCCAAACTGCAACGCAGCAAGCTGGGCATAGAGCGGGGAGCTCAAAAGGAGTTCGGCGTGACGACCTTGCGCGACGATTCGCCCCTGTTCCAGCACGACAATGCGATCGGCCTGCTGGACGGTCGCGAGGCGGTGTGCGATGACCAGTGTGGTGCGGTTCTGCGAAGCATTGTCCAACGCCTTTTGCACCAGCCGTTCGCTGGCGGCATCGAGCGCGCTGGTGGCTTCGTCCAACAGCAGGATGGGTGGATTCTTCAGGATCGCGCGAGCGATCGCAATGCGCTGTCGCTGTCCGCCAGACAGTCGCACGCCTCGCTCGCCGAGAAACGTGTCATAGCCTTGCGGCAGTTCTTCAATAAAGCCGGCCGCAGCGGCCATGTCGGCAGCCCGCTTCACTTGCGCGAGTGTAGCGTCGGGAGCGCCATAGCGGATGTTGTCGAGCACGCTCCCAGAAAAGATCACCGATTCCTGCAGCACCACGCCGATCTCCTTGCGCAATTCGACGAGTGGCACGTCACGCGTCGGGACGCCGTTGATCAGAATGCAGCCGGATTGCGGATCGTAAAAGCGCAGCAGCAGTTGGAACAGCGTAGTCTTGCCCGCGCCGGACGGGCCTACCAATGCGACATGTTCGCCCGGGCGGACATCGAGCGAGAGAGCTGAAAGCGCAGCGATGCCTGGGCGCGACGGATACGAGAAGTTGACGTTGTCCAAGCGGATGCCCTCGCCTCGCACAGGCAGCGCGACCGTGGTCTCGGCCTCCACCACCGGCGAGCGCGCCGCCAGCAATTGCAGCAAACGTTCGGTGGCGCCGGCCGCGCGCTGCAGATCGCCCCACACCTCCGCGACCGCTCCCACGGCGCCGGCCGTGAACACTGCGTAGAGGATGAACTGGGACAATTGGCCGGCCGTCATCCGCCCGGCCAGCACCGCCTGGGCCCCGAGCCACAGCACGAATACGATGGCGCTGAACACTAGCACGATCACCACGGCGGTCAGCCAGGCGCGAGCGCGAATGCGCGTGAGCGCAGTATCGAAGGCTGTTTCCACCGCGCCGGCAAACCGATGCGCCTCGAAAGGCTCCTGAGCATACGACTGTACGGTCGGCATGGCATTGAGCACCTCGCCCGCCAACGCGCTCGTGTTCGCGATCTTGTCCTGGCTTGCGCGCGAGAGCCGCCGCACGCGCCGGCCGAAGATCACGATAGGCGCGACCACTATGACCAGCGTCGCGATGATGTAGCCGGACAGCACCGGGCTCGTCACGGCCAGCATCGCCACGCCACCGGTCAACAGGAAGAAGTTGCGCAATCCCAGCGACAGGCTGGTCCCGACCACCGTCTGGATCAACGTGGTGTCGGTGGTGAGCCGTGACAGCACCTCACCTGTCTGTGTGGTCTCGAAGAACTGCGGGCTCATCCCCAGTACGTGATCGTAGACTGCACGCCGCAAGTCGGCCGTGACCCGCTCGCCCAGCCATGACACGAGGTAAAAGCGCAACGCCGTGGCGCCGGCCAGCACGAGCGAAACGACTAAGAGCGCGAGGAAATAACGATCGATGTGCACCCGGTCGCCCCCGGCGAAGCCACGATCGATCAGGTATTTGAAGGCCACCGGCAACACCAGTGTGGCGCCCGCCGACGTCAACAGCGCAACGAAGGCAAGCGCCCAGCGCCCGGCATAGGGGCGCAGGAAGGGCACCAACGCAAACAGAGGGCCGATACGAGGTGAAGGACGCGAAAACGGCGAAGACGTAACAGCGTCTGACATGTGGATTCCCAAAGCGGATCGAATATCCTCTCGATTGTGCCAGTCCTACGAATTCGAAGGCGGTTCACGTAAATGCCCGATGCGGGTCCATAAGTGCTTGCAGGTGTGCTTCCAGGTCCGCCACGCATCGTCCTGAGTACTTGCCAGCCTATCCGGATACACACCAGTCGGCAGACTGCTTCACGTGCTTGCCGCGACAGTCCATCTGGACCAAGATCGAGTCGACTCATCCAGTCCAGGCCATTTCCATGACTGACCACTCCGATCCTGACAAAGTGAACGGCCCCAGTGGCTTGACGTTGCGTCAGATCCACGAGCAGGTACAGAAGAGCGTCGAACGCGACCGCGAAGAACAGGCAGTGCCCAACACCATTGCTCCGCAGCGCAGCAGGTGGCAAGGTTGGGTGCGCTACGTGTGGAGTCGCAGCGGGCGTCGGTAGGCGGCGAGCTTACCCCGCTGGTTCCTCTGCGTGGTCGAGGGCCGTAGCACGATCGCGTCTTTTGCTTCCAGCTTGCGCCCGTTTAGGGCCGAGACTCCGGGCGACCCGAGGACAGAGATCGACCTAGCAGGCTGTTGAATTTGGAACCCATGTAAATGGGGTTTGAGGGATAGGCGTTATGGATATCGTGTTCATGAGATTGGGCGATGCGTGCGATGTGCGGGATTGATGAGATGCAGGAACGCCTGTTCACGACGGTTAAGCTGGAGGAATCCGTCCCGGCGGATCACCCGTTGCGGCCGATCCGGCTGCTGGTGGTGAATGGAGCATTGAAACGACTCAACGGGTTGTTCAACGTGATCTATGCGGATCACTGGTCGGGCCTCGATTGCACCCGAGAAGCTGCTGCGTGCGCTGCTGTTGCAGGTGTTAGACCCGGTGCGCAGCGAGCGCATGCTGATGGAGCAGATGCGCTACAACCTGCTGTTTCGCTGGTTCGTCGGGCTGGCGATCGAGGACGCCGTGTGGGACCACTCGGGGTATCGAGGAGCATTTCGGCTGGGGCAAGACCATCGGCCGGATCCGGCAGACGGTCTATCGCGGTATCAGACGAGTCGACCAGCACTTCAAGCTGACGATGGTCGCAAGCAATCTGACCCGCATGGCGCGAATGCCACGTATGGCGCTGCAAGGACCGACGCGATGAGCGCGTCCGCGTGGCGACGACGCAGCGCGGGCGCTGCAAGCACGCACATTGCCTGCAAAACCACCCGACGACCCCGCAATTCAGCAGCAGATCGCATGCGCAAACCTCGTGAACACTGCTTCGGTCATCATGACGGGGCGCTTTTCAACAGCCTGCCAGGCATTGCAATGGATACGATCCGACGGCTGACGGATATTGACAAGGTCCTGGCGGACCCGCGACGCCATCCCTATGAGTGATCTGTAGCCGCCTGATCGTGTTGCAGCGCTCCGCGCATCATCGCCGTGCGCCCAACTATTTCCACGTAGCTCTTAGCGACCCTCTCGATATGGAATCGGTTGTTGAAACACGCCAACGCGTTGGATCGCATCTCCGCTTTGGCAGCCACTGGCGTGGACGCCCATTTCCTCAAGAGGCGGCTTACTCCCGATTGGTTGTCGCTGTCTGCGAACCCGGCATGATCCGAGACGACCTCCTCCCAGATCGCCACCCTTTCCGTGAGAAGTACTGGAACCCCGCACGCAAGCGCCTCGGCGACCGAGACACCAAAGTTCTCCTGATGCGACGGCAAAACAAATACATCTGCTGATCGCATCAACGACCATTTCGCCTCTCCGGCAACCATGCCGGGCCAAGAAATCCCGGAGGCAATACCTAGCTCTTCAGCTCGCATCTTCAGCGTTCCAGCGAGAGCGTTATCGTCGGGGCCAGCAATGACCATCCGATAGTTCTCGCGCTCACTTCCGAGATCGAAGTAAGCGCGGATGAGCAAGTCGCAACCCTTCTTCTCGTGGATCCGTCCGACAAAAAGAATGATCTTTTTCGGCTCCCCGCCTTCATCCGCCGACATCAGATTTTCTTGTCCGTCATCCCCAGGCTGGGCATGATAGGTGGGCGGCGGGGCAGTCCCGTATACCATCACGGCTTCCCTGGACTTGTAGAATGGGAACGCCGATTGAGCCAATACCCTTTCGCTTTCCGAAGTGAAGATGACGTTCTGCGCGTTTTTGAGCAAGTGACGTTCAACGAGCATCCAATAGATCAGCTTCTTGAGCCACTTTGCGGGGTATGCCTTATTGAACCAAGGGTCCAGCATTCCATGAGGCACCACGAAATAGGGGATGCCCTGACCGCGCAACGCGAACAGGACAGCCATGCCGTGGAATTGCCACAGACCGTTCACCACGACCGCGTCGTAGTCTCTCGCCGTCGCCTTTAACCACGGCACCAACCGGATATTTAATGCATACTTGCCGCCACGATGCCCAAGACGGACGACACGTCCGAATGCGTCGTCGTCGGCACCCGATCCGCCCGGATCGAGGCAGACAACATCCAGACGATGCCCAACCGTCTTCAGTTGAGCCGCGAGTCTCGTTAGGGCCTCAATGGGCCCGCCGGTACGAGGGTATGCCGAAGCAATTACATGAAGAATTCTCAAGGTATACTCCTGTCCGCTCTTAGGTCGTCATCCGCTACCCGGGACAAGCCAGCGGCGCGGCTATGCGCTCATGTCTGCGTTCAGACGCCCGCTTCTACCAGAATCTGCAATCAATCGATTGATTTCATACCGGCCCGATGTGGATACCGGTCAAGGTCAGTCAGCGGGCACTACCTGTGCGGATCGAAGCGCACCTTGTCAAGCCCCCCGAGATACGGCCCCTGCTTGACCTCGACGAACGACGCGTCCTCAAGTATCTCGAACCCATGACCGCCCGAGGCAAGCAGGATCACGTCGCCCGCGCCAAGCGTGCGGCTCGTGACGTAGGTCCGATCCGTCGCATAAAAGTCGACCCGCAGGCGACCGCGTTTTACGAAGAGCACCTCTTGCGTGTACTCGACCTGCCGCACTATGTGATTGTGGATATGGGCCGGAATGACCGTCCCGCGCGGATGTTCTATGTAGGCAAGTTGCTGGGAGAAATTGTCAGGGGTGAAGAAATTCACTCCACCCTTTGAATAGGAATCGGGAAGGATCATCCCCAACATCGAGCCCTCGTGATAAATCGCTTCGGGATTTGCACACTCGATCGCTTCGCTTTCCAATGAATGCAAGGCCATCTGATAATCCCCCAATGTTCGTTGACCGGTTTCTTGCACACTCGCCATTGATCCGTGCGTGGTCTCGCGTTGAATGCGGCTCACCGGGCGAAGCACACATCCGTTTGACGGAGCATAGTCACCCGACAAAGTAATACGAAAGCGCTGACCGAAAACAGCATGATGTTGGCCGACCGACCGCCTCCCTGGATCAGCAGGAAACCCGAGTGAAAGGATACCGAACTAACACAGAGTGCCTCCGTCAGACACGCGCGCGCGATCCGGTGACCACGCCTTTAGGTCGCGTGCATAATCACCCCGTCCATATGGAGTTCCCCCAGCACATCTTTCGCGCCTGGAACCGTTCGATTGCTTCCTGCACGGCTGCAAGCCTCCCGGCGTCCCCAAGCGCTTCGATGCGCTGTCTACCTCGCTCGATCAACCGCATTCGATATTCCGGTTGCGTAATGATCTTGTGAAGACCATCCGCCATGCTGCCCGGATCATTCAGGTCTAGCAGCACGCCAGCGTCCCCGACCTGATCCCGCAGGGCCGTGAGGTTCGAATACAAAACCGGAACGCCTAGTTTGAACGCCTCTAGCGGTGGCAAATTGGTCGGGCCGAAATATGTCGGCATCACCAGCGCTACTGCTTGACGGTACAGATACGGAATTTCTTCATCGGGAACGAACCCGGCGAACACGACTCTGTCGTCAAGGCCAAGGTCGGCTGCGACGGATTGCACGTATGTCTTGTTACCGAAGTCGCGTCCGGAGAAGACGGCACCCAGACGAATACCGAATTTGTCTTCCAGACTCCGCAGGCCGCGAAGCAAGTAGACGTGATTCTTATGAGGCCAGAATTGCGCCGGGTAGTAGACGTAGTCGCACGTCAGCTTATATTTCGCTTTAATATCGATGTATCCGTGCGCGTACTCTTCATCCGACAGTAATATTCCGACCGCCGGCGAGAACGGCACTACGTGCACCCGGTCACTGTCGATGCAGTACCGTCTCACCACGTTGTCTTTCCCGGCATCCGAGTCGACGAAGATGCCGGACGCTTTCTTGAGCGCCGATTGATAAAGCGCTTCCCGGCGCTCGAACTCTCTCCTGATCCGCACTTCCGGGAACTCGACCTCATCGCGATGTGAAAGGTCCCAGACAGTGAAGAGGTAGTTGAAATGCTCCGTGAGCAGCGCGAGTTGCGAGGGAGATGTAAAGTAAATCAGGTCAGCTTTCAACGTGCCAAGGAAGCAATCGAGCGCATTCAGCTTCGCGGGCTTGTTCAGCAGGCCAAATGGCGCAATATGCGTAAGCTTTACCCGCAGGCTCGTGGCGAGCCGCTTCCATCGCCTCATGGGAAAATACACCGCCTCGATCCCGCTTCGACGCAAGTCCTCCACAGACGATTCACGCGTTGTTACAAACACGACGCTGCAAAGACTGCCAGGCAACTTCTTCACAAGGAGCGCGGCGTTCTTAGCCTGCTGATACCCGCCTCCGACCAGGCTGTGTTGTTCGAGGAATACCACCAGTCTGACCGGCCGGTTAAGATTGCGGCTCAGGGACGTTCTCGTTTCAAGTGTCTCGTTGCTCCGGGTTTCGGGCTCGCACGCAAGTGTTGACATAGACGTTCCTGAAACGTGCGTCATTCGCGGCGCCCAACGAGAACGAATGTAATTCAGCATGGTATCCCCACGATGAAGGCAAAAAGCATGTTTGATTTGATGACCTCCGCTTGCCGTTCCTTTCGAGTTCCCCCCACAGCAAGGTAGACGCGCAGTGTGCTGTCAGGTCTTCAAGATCGAGTACGCTGACCCTGTTCATCTTCACCGTCCTCGCCAGCATAGTCAGCGCCGCCGCGACCAGGAAATTCACTGACCGATAACGGCAAGGTGTTGGCTGACCGGCTCAGACAAGCGAGGCGCGCTCCATTCGCGTCGTGTGCTGGCAGCAGAGCATTAGATGACTCTTGTTTGTGATTCGGCGACCGCCCCATCGACCGCCGAAACGTGCCGAAATATCTGCTTTCTGAAGAACACCAGAAATATCGCATAATCGGCGAACAAGCTCGCGAACACGGTTGACCAGACCACCCATGCCACCGACCCGAAAGCATTCAGCAAGGCGATCTTCAGCGGCAATGCCACGGCGCAAAATAGCCCGAGTGCAAACAGTTGTGATCTCAGTTCTCCCACGCCGTTCATAAACATCGCAAAAGCACTTCCGAAGGAGTCGAGGACGACCCAGACCGCCACCGCGCAAAGTAGCAGCGCAGGCACTTGCAGACGCGATCCTATCCACATGTGCAGAAGCCACGGCGACGCGAGAAGTATCGTGCCGCTCATCAGCAATGCAACCAGACTTACAGCGGACAGCGAGATCTTGAGCGTCGTCAGAATGAACATCCGATCTCCCCTCGCTTTCGCGTCCGCGTAGAGTCCCCACAGAGGTCCTGTCAGCATCGCCACTGCCACGGTCACGAATTGGAATAGGCGCTGCGCTATTGCAAGCCGGGCAACTTCCGACGCGCCGAGGATGTGCGACACGATCAGCGCGTCGCTTCCCCACCCGCACATTGCTCCTATCTGCAACGCCATGAACACCCAGCCGGAGCTCAGGAGCCCTTTCCAGTCACGCCAGGCCGACGTACTCCTGTCCAGACGAAAGGAAAAGATCCTCTCCCGATACAGCCGTATCAGCAACAACAACGAACCGAAAACCTGCATGCCATAGGTCGCGCCAATCAGATAGGGGATGGGTGCGTGGTACTTGGCACCGACATACAGCAGGGGCAAGGCGCACAGATAGCCAATCGATGAGGCAATATGGGGCACCCATGCACGCTGCAAGCCTTGAAAGACCTTTCGGACGCCGCCTAACGGAATGTTTGCGCAAAAAAGCGCGATGAAAACAAGGACCGATGTTTGCGCCTCCTGCGCGGCCATCTCCGATCGGATCTTGATGATCTTGTGAAGCCCGACGACACTCAGTGCACCGGTGAGGACCAAAGTCGCGAGCGCGCCGATAGCAATTAGCAACCACACTCCGCGACTGACGATCGTCTGCAGCCTCCAGTGTTCGTCAGTCGATTTCGCGTGAGCTACGAGATTGACCAATCCGTTTCCCACGCCCAGATCGAGCACGGAGAGCATGGCGGCAAGACTTGAAATGGTCATCCAGACGCCAAAGCGCTCCTGACCCAGGTAGGGAAGTGTCAATGAAACAGAACACAGGAGGACAATCAACCCCAAAGCGGCGCTCACAGCGTTGAAAACCATCGAGCGTCCAGCGCGTATATACCGGTCTTTGTCCCGCTCACTCGATGCACCGACGGCGAGTGAAAACAAGCGCGACCGAAGAATCGACAACGCCCGCCCGATCATTGCCGAGACAGCTCCGCGAGAACCAGATGAATCGATGCGTGACATGTCGGTTCCCTAGCAGGAGAAGGGAGCGTCACACCAGCCGACCGGCGAATGAAAGGTGTGAGCCGGCCTGTTCGTTCGATAGACAAAAACGTGCATATGAAGAGCTGTCGTCATACTTCGAATAGTGTCGGCCTGCGTTCATTAGAGCGACTCCATCAGTTGCTTGACAGCGCCCACCACACGATCCTGTTTTTCATCCGTAAGCGCAAGTCCATTCGGCAAATAAAGTCCACGCATGGCTCATGTGTTCCGCCATTGGATAGCGCTCGTCGGCGAAGAGGCCCATCTTTCGAAATACCGGCTGTTGGTGCATGGGCCAAAAGAAAGGTCGCATGACTACGCCCAGTTCGGCTAGGCGCGCGCAGGCGTCGTCCCGCTTAAGGGACATCGTCCTTCAGGATCAAGCCGTAGACCCAAAAGATACTTTCGGCGTACGGTTCAAATGACGGAGATAGTTCGAGCCCCGCGAGGTCATGCTGCAAACGACCGTACCTGTGCCCGATCTGCCGCTTTCGAAGCGTATGCCTCGTGAGGTTTCCAACTGGTCAAGTCCAACAGCAGCTTGAAGGTTGCTCATCCTGTAGGTCCAACCCAGTTCCTCGTGGATGAACCGCCGTTTCGATATGAAGCAAAGGTTGCGCAAGCTCTTGGCCCGCGAATGGAGCGCCTCGTCATTGTCCAACACCATGCCGCCTTCGCCGGTCGTGATGTTCTTGTTCGAATAGAAGCTGAGGCAAGAGATAGCGCCGAAGCTTCCGCAAGGGCGGCGGCCTTTGTATGTCGGGCTGATAGCTTTCGCCGCGTCTTCGATTATCGGTATCCCGTATCTGGTTGCGAGTTCGATAACCGGGTCCATATCCACCGGAAGCCCGAAAATATGGACTACCATGATTGCTCGCGTGCGGGGGGTGATGGCGCCTTCGATCTTCGTGACGTCCATATTCCACGTCACGGGATCGGAATCAACCAGCACCGGCTTCGCGCCGGCTTTTACCACGGCGGAAGCGCAAGAGACGATCGTGTGGGCCGGGAGTGTCACTTCGTCACCGGGCCCGATCTTTAACGTCGCTACAGCTATGTCGAGGGCAGCAGTCCCCTTGGCAACGGAAACCGCATAACGGCGGTGCATATGTTCCGCCATTCCATTTTCGAACTTTTCTACGAGCGCCCCATCCGCGGAAATCCATCCGCTGGCCATGCACTCGCTCAAATACAGCGCCTCATTACCGTCAAGCAGCGGTTCATTAACAGGTATCATCCTCAATCCCCTATCCACCGTTCATTTTGTCTGTGCCAGGACCGCAGCGGATGCCATCCAAGGAAATCAAAGCACACGTTGTCAAGCCCGCGAGATACCGCTCCTGCTTGACTTCGACGGACGAGTCGTCCCCGAGTATCCAGAACCCATGACCGGCCGAGGCAAGCAGGATCATGTCGCCTGCGCGAAGCGTGCGGCCTCGTAACGCAGGTCAAATCCGTCTAAGCGAGCATATTATCGAAGCAACGTAATACGAAAAGGCTGACCGAAAACAGCATGATGTTGGCCGACGCGCCGGGCCCCCAAAACACCGCTCGGGTTTCGGGCGCTGAATCAAGGGTTCTACTGAGATGAACCCGGCGCCTCTCTTCGGGAGACACGTACGGACGTCACCTGACGTGTGGAGGTTCATCGATGGAAATCGACATACACGGTATCGATCTCGCGAAACAGGTCTTCCAGCTTCACGGGGCCGATCGTCGCGGGCGGCCCGTACATCGGGCAAAGGTTTCGCGTGGCTCGCTGGCTGAATGCGTGCATACGCTGAAGCCGGGGCTAGTCGTCATGGAAGCCTGCAACACGGCTCACCACTGGGCGCGGCTTTTCCAGTCAATGGGAACAGAAGTCCGGCTGATCAGCCCCCAATACGTCACGCCGTTCGTCAAGGCGAACAAGAACGATCGCAATGACGCAGAGGCGAGCCAACTGGCCCCGAGGTCTGCTACGTGCTTGAGGCGGAGGTAACGGTACAGATGGAGGGAAAGCCAGCAAAAGTCTTTCATGCTGGCGAGACCTTCCAGATCCCGGCCGATGTCGTGCACCTCACCACTTCCGGCCCTGACGGTGCGCTGATCGATCAGCTGCTGGCCCAGGTGCAGAACAAGGATGCCGAGTCGATTCCCGGCGAATCGGACCTGGCCGGCCTGCTCAAGAAGCAACTCGCCGAGCGCATGCTGGCGGCGGAGCTGACGCACCATCTGGCGGACGAGGCCGAGGCCGAGCAAGGCAAGGCCGGCAACAACCGCAACGGCACCAGCCCCAAGACGGTCATGACGCCCAATGGCGAGTTGAGTCTGGATATCCCCCGTGACCAGCAGACCACGTTCGAGCCGCAACTGGTGGCTAAGCACCAACACCGATTGCCGGAATTCGACGACCACGTGATCAGCATGTACGCGCGCGGCATGAGCGTGCGCGAGATCCAGGGCCATTTGTTGGATCTGTACGGGCTGCAAGTGTCGCCCGACCTGATCTCCACCGTCACAGATGAAGTGCTGGCTGAAGTCGAGAAATGGCAGCAACGACCGCTCGAGGCGATGTATCCGATCGTGTCTTTCGGTAAGCGCCTCACGGCGGCCGTTCTCCGGGCAACAGTGAGCGGGGGTAATTTGGTTCCCACCAAATATTCTGGTGGGAACCAAAGTGGCCGAGATTGCGGATGGCAAGAACGAAGCACCGGGTAGGCGCCCGAACTTTCCGCGCGAATTCAAACGTCAGCTGGTCGAACAGACGTTCGAGCCCGGAGCTTCCGTATCGCTGGTCGCGCGTCGAAATGACATTAACACCAACCTGCTGTTCATGGCGTCGCCAATACCTTCAGGGCGCATTTGGGGCGCCGCATCCGGCGCATGCGAGACAGGAACCCGAAGGCGACGTTGCGCCGTTACTGCCAGTGAGCATTGTCACGAAGGCGAGGCATCAATGCCCATGCGCGAGGCCGTGTCGGAGAACGCCTGCGAGATCGAATTTGACCGTGTACGCTTGCTGATTCGCGGCAACGTGTCGCCGGATATGCTGCGGTTACTGATTCGAGAACTGTCCCGATGATCGGGTTGCCGGCGGGCATCCGCATCGGGATTGCGGCTGGTGTCACCGACATGCGCTGCGGATTTCAGGGAGTGGCGGCGAAGGTGCAGACCGCGCTCGAGGAGAGTCCGATGGGCGGCAACGTCTTCATTTTCCGGGGGCGCCACTTACATTTGTGCAACAAGCTGTCGCGCAATTCCCTGCGCGGCCACGCCTCGACCAGCGTAAGCTCCATCCGATCCTTGTGCGGCTCATTCGGTACGATGTGGAACGTCGTTCGGGAAAGGATACGGGGCGTGGGGGCCTGGCCACTCCGGTGCTGGCGGTCCGCCCAGTACATCGTATCCGGCGAGACCGAACAAAAGGCTGCACGTGAGCAAACCGGAACAAACACGCCGTATTACCACTGGAGCGTTCATTGGTGCGTCGTCACCTTCCGTGTAAGTCAGGGGTTCAAAGCGCGGATAAAAGCCCATGGGAAACAGCCACGCCGCGACTTACGGTGTCTTGTCGTAATGCGGAAGTGCGCCGTGCTCCCGAGTCCGGCAACCCTCAATGAGCTGTCGCCGCCGCCAGGAGTTTCGTCTTTGTGGTGTGCAGACGTTCTAGCCAGCTATCGCCCGAGCCATGGGTTGACGTGTTGAATTTGCACGCCATCGCCATCGAGCAAGAGCCTGAACCTGGTAGCGTTACTATTCTGCGATCAGACGGTCGCCGTTTAGGCATCTATCGCCCCCACTGCTCATGCATCCCGATTGGCGACGCGCGCTGGGCTTCAGTTTATGACTCGTGACCCACCAAACCAGTTATAGCCCTGATCGACCCTATAGCCATCCGGAAATGTGTTGGTCACGAAGATCTCCATGATGTCCGTGGGATCTTGTGGTCGAGTTGCGTGGGAAGTCGGAGCTTCATTGCATAACGTACATTGCAGGCAATTGCTGACTGTCATACGGAAAGGCCAACAGCGTCTGCGAATGAAACGCTATTGGCATATCGATGCTTTCGTAGTAGTCGTCAGCGCATTTGAAGCCGACGTATTTCGCCGATATGTCCTCGCCGGCACGCCTCAGAAATTCCGGGAACGGCGTGTCGCCCCATCGGCCGATCGCACTCCATCCTTCGACGCGGACGTACCTCGTGACTCTTTTCGGCCTTCGGCAACGCGTAGAGTTTGTGTGCGGCGGAGAACCGTTTCAATGGCGTTCGAAGCGTCGTGTCAAAACGATTCGCCAACCATTTCTTCACTCTTGCGCCAGAGCGCGTCTGCGCCTGCACCGTCAAGCGCATAGCGTCGAACGCCTTCGCTGACTGGCGTAATGACAACATCGTCGGCAACAGTTTCGCTCACATGGCAGTTCTCGCAGTATCTGCCTCCGACGTCTTCGGCCGACGCCACCACCGCAGCCCAGACGGAAGTCGCCGCTCCTTGCGGCACGGTTTTGAACCGAAACGGCCCCTGCCCCTCTGACTCAAGCTGAGTGTTGATCCTGTCGAGCAGCGCCATCATCTGTCCTTCATCCATATGACGGGCCAGTTCTGTGTGGATCCCGCCGGGATGAACTGCGGCTGCGCGTAGGCCGCGCGCCCGATGTCGCTGGTCGAAAGCAACGGCAAAGAGGATATTCGCCGTCTTGGCGCGCCCGTATGCGACAAACGGATCGTAAGGCGTATGTTCGAAGCCAGGGTCGTCGAGGTCCACGTTCGCGAACCGGTGCCCCGACGACGCGAGCATGACCACTCGCCCGCCAGACGGAATCAGCGACGCCAGGCGGTTCACCAGCAAGAAATGCCCCAGATGATTCGTGCCGAACTGCGTCTCGAATCCGTCTGCTGTCGTGCCAAACGGAGTTGCCATCACGCCCGCGTTCGCGATGATGACGTCGATAGGTTTGCCGCCCTCTTGCAGTCTGTCGGTACAAGCCCGGACGCTCTCGAGGCTCGCGAGATCGAGCGCAATCAACTCGATGCTGCCGCCAGCTGCAGCTGCCTCGCGCCGCGCGTCTGCGATCGCCTGCTGTGCTTTTTCCAGGTCTCTGGCCGCACCGATAACGCTGGCCCCGTGCGCGGCCAACGCCCGCGCCGTCTCCACGCCCAGTCCCGCGGACACACCCGTCACAAGTATTCGCTTGCCATGAAGGTCAACGCCTGCCAGCACGTCGTCCGTCGTCGAAGTCGCACCAAATTTCTCAGTCATTTCCGCCGCTCCAGCACATTGAAGGTTGACGTCAGTCCCAGTCCGGGATAAAAACGGAGCGTCCCTCCGCTTTCTTCAATAATAAACGGAGTTACCCTCCGGTTTCAAGCATTCAACGTGCAAATGAACGATTCGACACCCAAAGAACGAAAACCCAGAGCCGACGCGCTGCGCAATCGCGAGCGCATCCTTGACGAGGCGAAAACGGCGTTCACGCGCGCCGGAGGCGATATCAGCCTGGAGGAGGTCGCCCGCCAGGCGGGCGTCGGCGTAGGCACGCTATACCGGCACTTTCCGACTCGCGAGGCGCTTCTGGAAAGCGTCTACCGCGCCGAAGTAGCAAAGCTTGCGGAGGAGGAGCGCAGGCTGTCCGATTCGCTGCCCCCGCCCGATGCGCTGCGCTCCTGGATGTTGCTCTTCATCGACTACATCGCGACAAAGAAGATCATCGCGCCCGCATTGAATTCGATCGTCGGAGGACCGACGAAGCTATTCGAATCGTCCGGCGCGCAGATCAAGGACGCAATCCAGTCGCTCGTTACGCGCGCAATCGAGAGTGGCGACATCCGCCCGGATCTTGAGCCGTTGGATCTGCTTCGCGCTCTCGTCGGCGTTTCGAATGTCGCGTCAGCTCCGGACTGGCAGCAAAGTGCAAAGAGGCTGGTCGATATACTTTTGCTGGGATCCCGCCCCCCCGAGTAGATTCCGCAACCGGCCCACAACGCGTTGTCCTGCACCAGGTCGGCCGTGGTCTGTGCGAAGCGGTAGGAGCCAGAGGCAGCAGGAGCCACCACAGCAAGCGTCCACGCAAACTGCCTGCAAACACGATGTTTCCCCCTTCCAGACAGTGTTACGGCTTCACGTCGTTGACGAACCGATTGGTAAAGGTGCGCGACAAATCGATATGACGACCCATTACCGCCGGGCTGAAACCCGACAGTACCTTCAGCACCGTTGGCGGCCCATCGGCAGGCATCTTGCCGTCTGCGGTGAACATCGACAGCGAGGCCTTCAACGCGCTCACGTAGAGTGCCTTGTCGTTACCGCCATAGTCTTTCGGCATCTGCGCAGCGATCTCTTCGGCACTGTGCGTATGCAGGTATTGCAGTGTCTTCACAAAAGCGCGCGCGAGTCCGGCTGCTTGCTTTGGATTCGCATCGAGCCACGCGGTTTGCATGTACAGGCTCGATGCTGGATAGGTGCCACCCAGCGCGGCGCGCGTACCTTCGACAGTTCGCATGTCCACGAGCGCCTTGGCGTCGCCACTTTTCAGCAACTCTGACGCGGTCGGCTCAGTCGTCATGCCAACGTCAATCCGACCTTGCCGGATTGCAGCAATGAAGCTGCTGTCGGCCCCCACGGGCAGCACGGTGTACTGGGAAGCCGGCACGCCATTCAGATACGCCAGATACTGCGTCAGGAAGTGGGTCGAGGAACCGAGCCCCGTGACGCCGAGCGTTTTACCCTTCACGTCGGCCATGCTTCTGATTGAGCCGGCCGCTCTGGTCGCCACCAGTGCTACTTCCCCCGGTACCTGGCCGAACACAACGATGGTCTTCATTTCCTCGCCTTTGGATTGCAGATAGATCGTGTGATCGTAGAAGCCCACCACACCTTGCACGGCGCCCGTGAGTAGTTCGGTCTCTGCATCGACACCTGCCGATTGCGACAGCAGTTCGACGTCTAGCCCCTCAGCCTTGAAGTAGCCTAGCTGTTCGGTCAAACGCACCGGCAGATAAACGAGCTTTGTGATGCCGCCTACCATGATCACGACCTTTTCTGGCGAGCCCGCCTGTGCAAACGCGGCCGGCTTTACCACCAGGCAGAACGTAAGCGATGTCGCGGCAGCGGCGCGGGCGACGCGCGAGAGCCGCGCCAAACGACGATTCATTGCTGGGTGTCTCCGTTATATGCCCGCTCGGCAACGGGCGCGTGATGGGCCGGCCACCGGAAATTCTATGGACGCAAATCCTTCCCGAAGCTTTCGCAGGTGCGAATTTTATCTCGATTGCGGGTTTATCCCGAGTACGTCCAACGCGGCAACGTTAGGCCATCCCGGCCCGCCGCGCTCTCGCTGAATGCGGATGCGTACTTTCGACCTATTGCGGACGGCCATAGCCTCATCGCGCGAATGGCCGATGGTATGGGGGTGTGCCTGGAAAGCCTGCTGCTCGTACACCGGGAACTCGAAACAGGCCGGCTCGTGGCACCGCTCGGTGTGGAAGGGTTCAAGGTCAACGGGTATACGATGAATCTGCTGAAGTCGCGCGCGGAACTGCCGAAGCTGCGCAGCTTCCAGGACTGGCTCTTTGCCGAGCTCGACAAGTGAGCGCGCGACTGACACGGCTACCTGTCGAAGAGGTTTGCCCAGTGCGCACGCCACCGCCGCAGCGGAGATCCGTGGCAAATGGGCGTATCTTTACCGCGCAGTTGACCGGGAGGGGAAGACGGTTGATTTCCGGCTCAGCGCGAGGCGAGATGTGGCTGCGGCGAGGGCGTTCTTCGCGAAGGCGATCAGAACTCAGGGACATGCTCCAGGAACAATCACGTTGGACGGCTACGCGGCGTCTCACCGCGCGGTGCGTGAGATGAAGACCGACGGGTTGCTGCCCAGGCACACGAGGGTGCGCTCGTCGAGGTACCTGAACAACCTGATCGAG
>NZ_JARESU010000410.1:0-1531 GCF_046027075.1 Paraburkholderia sp. RL18-085-BIA-A
AGAGCTGGCGGATGGACGAAACCTATATCAAGGTCAGTGGCGAATGGAAATACCTGTACCGCGCTGTTGACAAGGCGGGCAACACCGTCGATTTCCTGGTGAGAGCTCGCCGTGACAAGGCCGCGGCGCGTCGCTACTTCGAGAAAGCCATCGGCCAGAACGGCGTGCCCTAGACGGTCACCATGGACAAAAGCGGCGCCAATCTGGCCGCCATCCAGAGTATCAATGCTGAAAGGGAAACGCCGATCAAGGTCCGTCAGGTCAAGTATCTGAATAACATCGTGGAGCAGGATCACCGGGCGATCAAACGCATCACCAGGCCGATGATGGGCTTCAAGGATTTTCGGTGCGCCCGCATCATACTGTCCGGCATCGAAGTCGGTTCGACACGATCGGCGTGCCCAAGCGTCTGTGCAATCAGCGACACGTATTCTTCAAACCGTTCCGTTGAGATTCCCATCGCATTCCTCACAGGCAAATTGAAGATAAGCGAATAGTGCGTACTAGTCGATCGTTTGGAGATCAAGTTGGCGTGACGGTGACGATCATCGTGCCTTTCACCCTCTCCACCAGGTCGACGTGAAGAGGGCGATCGCTGTACCAGCGTGCAAACCGGGTTCTTGTGCGATGGCCGACTACCATCACGTCGGATTTCAGTAGTTCGGTCATCTGCGAGATTGCGTCTGCAACGCGGCCGAACGCAACGTGACCGCGCGCGGCTACACCATTCAAGCCTAACTCGTCGATTGCGTCTTTCAACCCGCTTCGGGCTTGCTCTTCCATCTGCGTTGCCGCGACATCGGTCAGCATGCCCGCACAAATGGCGTTTGCGTCTAAAAAATCGACCACAGTGACAACGTCGACAAGTGCGGCAAGCGCGACCGAAAGTTCCGCGCAGCGAAACAGGGCGGATTTCGCTTCGGCAGATCCGTCATAGAACAGCAGCATCCTGAATGACGAAGACATAAGGAATTCGTATCAATAATCTGGATAGAAAAAGAGACGTGAAGCTCTACACGCGCGCAACCGTGATCATGCCTTGACGCCGCTGGCATCGGGCGAGCCGGTAATCGCGCGCACCGCCCTGACCGGCAAGGCCTCGCGAGCTGGCGAAGGGTAGAGTCAAACCGTGACGCCAGGAATAATCCCAGTGCTCCGGCCTATCCGCCCGAACGCAGCAATCGCCATATCGAGGTCTTCTCTGGTGTGGGTCGACATGACGCTGAGCCGCAGACGCTGACCGTCTTTCTTGACCGCAGGATATTCGATCGAATTCAGAAAGATGCCTGCATCGTCGAACTGCTTGCAAACTTCGCGAATATTCACGTCCGCAGGAATTCGAACCGGAATGATCGAGGCCTCGCGGAAGGTTTTGAAACCGAGCGCGCTCAGTCCAGCCTCCAGGTAGACGGTGTTCTCGTGCAGGCGGACGATCCGTTCCGGCTCCCGCTCGATCACTTCCATCCCGCCGAGCACCCCCGCCACCGTCGTAATCGGCAAATGCGCCGAAAACATGTATGAGCGCGAGCAA
>NZ_JARESU010000411.1:0-1517 GCF_046027075.1 Paraburkholderia sp. RL18-085-BIA-A
CTCAGGATTACCCACAAGTCAGCTGATCATGCTATTCGTTTTGCCTGAAGAGGCGATACATCTTTGTGATCTCATGCAGTATCAGGAACCCGCGCCACATGACTGTGGGGCCGGGCGGGTGGTCATGCTTGCGATTCAGATAACCGCCGAGCATGGCGATCCACAGGACAGCCTGCCCCAGCGACGGAATTTGCTTTGGCGGTTTCGTGGTGCCATGTGTGTGGCTGTACAGTGCTTGCCATTCGACGGGTTGCATTAGTACTTCGCACGACAGGTCTGCGTCGGTCCGTGCCAGCAGGGTCGCATACAGGATGCGCCAGGCGATGACGGCAAACAGCGCGGTCGCGCGTACGAAACGATCGAGATTGCCGAATTGCCGGGCCTCAATCTGGCAACCGCTTTTCAGGACGCGATGCCACGTCTCGATCGTCCAGCGGCGCGCATACCAGGCCAGCCGTTCAAGGACCTCATCAAACGTGGTCGTCGGCACCGAGCTCAGCAGCATCCATTCCAGCGCTTCTATGCCTTCCGGCGGTGCCTCTTCGAGAGCGTGAATCGCAAACACATCGGTCTGCTGCAGACGGCTTTGGCTATTGCGCCTCATCGGGGGCCGCAATCTGAGGGCCGTGCAACGCAAGGTCAGTCGTGCGGTACGTTGCGGCACGTTGCCTCTGGCTGGCACCAGAAGCTCCGTATTGCCTACAGGCGCAGTAGCCAGCACAGTATCCCAAAGATACTCTTCGGGATGCATGACGCGCCGGTTGCGAGAAGCACGAACCAGCCAGTCCACGCCATCAGGACGGTCATTAGTGAACAGTTCATACAGGTCGCTCTCGCGGTCTCCTACGCCGACAAGCCGGGTTTCGGTACAACGGGCCTTGAGCGCGGCAAGATGCTCAATGCCTTCAATCCATTTAATGCTTTCCTTCTCTTCGATCGGGCGCGTTTTGGGGTGAGGCTTCTTGCCGAACTTTTCTTCGGGGCGCACCCAGGTCTTCATGCCCAGCACACCCAGCGGCAGGCCCTCGGGGGTCACGGCCAGCAGGCTGTGCATGATGAAACCGCGCTCGTGACGCCCGGAGCCGTAACCCAGGCCCTCTGTCGCGGGCAGATGCGACAGGTTGAATTCAGTGGTGTCTTGCACCGCCAGCACAACAGGTACCTGCCTCATGCGATCCAAGGTTTGCGCGATGTGCGGCGCCAGGATTCCGTCGGTATCGATCTGCGCATTGTCGAAGAACCGGTACGCGGCCTTAAGCTCTGCAGGCTTGAGCGATTGTGGAAACGATCCCTGCGGGCTGAAGGCAAGCCGACGCGCCAGCGCAATCAGACGCCGCGACAGACGCGCGTCGCCCAGATTCGCTTCGCCGAACTCGGTGCCTGCCCAATCGTCCGTATCGCTTTCGCCAGCCAATCTCGATTACCACTGCAGCACAGGATGGCCAAAGTTAACATCGCCCTCTCTCGTTTACAAGCAGAAAATCCTCTCTTCACTCATAGAGATGTGGGTAATCCTG
>NZ_JARESU010000412.1:0-1512 GCF_046027075.1 Paraburkholderia sp. RL18-085-BIA-A
CGCTCATAGAAGGCGACCCGCGCGACCGCGCTGGGCCGCCAGGCCTCGGTGTATCTGGCCGCTCTCGGACCCGCCGAGGCCGGCTCGCCGCTGGCACTGCGCTGGCAGGCGATCGTCCGCGATCTCGATCGCTGTCAGCTGAAAAATCCCAACAGTGGTCTGTTTGCACTTGAGCAGTTCGTGCAGACGGTGGCCGCAGAGCCGGGCGCGGGCGGCATCGGGCGTTTTCCGCCGCGGCCGAGCGGGCTCTCCAATGGCGACTATTTCAGCGCGCTGCATGCACGTCTGTATGACACGCTGCTGGCGCGTTGCGGTCAGGGCAATGTCGACGACCTGCGTCAGCAATGGACCGGTTTCTCGACCGCGTTCAACCAGGGTGTGGCGGGGCATCCGCCCTTTGGCGTGCCGGGACGGGGCATTAACGGCGACGCGAATACCGCTGATTTCGCCGAACTGGGTCAGGCGTTGCGTCATTACGAGCGGGTCTCGCACGTGTTCCAGCAGGCACGCAACGGCGCGGGCGAGCGGGTGATCGGCGGCAAGACGCCGGTGCGCCAGTTCGTCGATAACTGCGATCAGGTCGATGCGTTGCTCTCCCGCTTTATCCGGCAACGGACGGCGCGGCGACGGGGCTCGACGTCAGCGTCGATTTCCGCGCGAACCGCAGCGGCGAAATCGCTGCGAACCAGGTGATCGACTGGACGCTCAGAGCGTGTCGCTGCACGACGCGCCGGATCCGCTGCATTGGGAGTACGGCATGCCGGTCTCGCTGACGCTGCGTCTCGCGAAGGACTCGCCGCTCGACGCCGCCGCCGATCCGTAGCAGCGCGCATATTCGACCGATGGCCGCACGCTGACCTGGACGTTCAACGATCCCTGGGCGCTGATTTCGTTCGTCAGCCGGCTTTCAACAATTGCGATGTGTTGCCGGTGCGCGCGCCCGCGTCGGCGACACGCTTTTCGATTTCCCGCTGGGGGTGGTGAATATCGCCGACGAAGCACTGCTGCCGAAGCAGTCTCGCGGGCAGGTGTTCCTGCGACTGGTCGTGAGCCCGCCCGGCAAAAAGACCGCGCTGCCCTGGCCGGGCAGTTTCCCGACCCGCGCACCTGACTGGACCGCTTTATGAACGCGCCACATTCGCTGGAACTCGCACCCTCCGCACTCGCGGCCCCGTTGGACGATTCGAGAGATATCTCGCGCCGCTTCAGGACGGCGACGGAGTGGGGCGATCGCTGCGCAACGATCCGGTATTCCAGAAGATTCGCGAAGCCCGGCATCAGGACGAGGCCTACCGTCTTTCCACGCCGCAACCTCATCCCACCAGTACCGCTGCGCTCATCAGGATTCATCGAACGCTGTGCAACAGTGTCGCGCCGACGCACCGCTGGCCGCGCTCGATTACCGCGGTGACCGGACTGCTTGCAAACAAATGGACCAGCGGCGCGGAAACGACCCGCGCTGCCGTGGCGAGGGCGTGGAAGATCGGCAAGCTCCCCACGGAACAGAAATTC